>SKTL01000316.1 GCA_007122555.1 Thermomicrobiaceae bacterium
CGCGCTCGAATAAAGCCCGCTGAGCGGAAAACAGCGTTATACTTGCAGACAAGGATACAGTCTCGCCCGCGAGACTGGACCGCATTTTGTGAAACCGCGAATGTAGTTTGCTCCGGATGATCTTTCCGGGGACGACACAGATCGAGGGAGGAACCATTTCTATGGCGCCAGATCGTACGATCGAGCAGGACTTTACCGAGGCGTTCAAAACGTCTGAATCACAGTATCGCCGGGCGATGGAGGCGATCGCTGGCGGCGTCACGCACGACGTGCGCCATATGAAGCCGTTTCCGCTCTATATCGAGAACGCCACCGGATCCCGGAAATGGGATGCGGACGGACACGAGCTGATCGACTTCGTCATGGGCCATGGCGCGCTGCTGTTCGGTCACGGACATGGCGAGATCGTCGAAGCTGTCAATCAGCAGATGGCCCGCGGCACTCACTTCGGCGCCGGTCATGAGCTGGAAATCGAATGGGGCGAGCGCATCAAGCAAATCGTGCCGTCGGTTGATCGGGTTGAGTTTACGTCGTCCGGCACTGAGGCAACCATGATGGCGATGAGGCTGGCCCGAGCCTACACGGGTCGCGACAAAGTATTGAAGTTCGCCGGGCACTTTCACGGATGGCATGACTACGCGATGGTCGGCGAGCAGGCTCCGTTCAACCGGAAAGTTCCAGGTATTCCCCAGGCTGTGGTCGATACGATGGTCGTAGCGCCAGTGAACGACATCGCATTCGTCGAGCAAGCGCTGGCGAAGGGCGATATCGCCGCGGTCATTCTCGAACCGAGCGGGGCGTCCTGGGCATCAATTCCGGTACCGGACGGATTCCTGAAGCAACTCCGGGAACTGACCGAGAAGCACAATACGGTGCTGATTTTCGACGAGGTCATCACCGGTTTCCGCTGGGCTCCGGGAGGGAAGCAGGAATCCGAAGGCGTGACCCCGGACATGACAACGATGGCCAAGATTGTCGCTGGCGGTCTGCCGGGCGGGGCAGTTGGCGGCCGCGCCGACATCATGGATCTGCTCGCCTTCAAGGACGAGCCCGGCTGGAACGCCGAGAAGAAGGTCGGACATCCAGGAACCTATAACGCAAACCCGCTGTCAGCGGTCGCAGGGGCAACCTGCCTGCAAATGGCGGCCAACCCGAGAGTGCAGAAGCATGCCGATGAGCTGGGCGTCCGGCTCCGGACTGGCTTCAACAAAGTGCTGGTCGACGAGAATGTCCCGGGATTCGTCTGGGGCGAAAGCTCGGTCTTCCACGTGATTCTCGGGGAGACGTGCGAGAACCAGACCGGCGGCGATATCCACATCCCGCAGGGCGTCGATCCGGTCCGCCTGAAGTCAGGGTCGGACGCGAAGTACGATCATGCGCTGTATCAGGGAATGCTGCTCAACGGTGTGGATCTGTTCCACGGCGGCGGGCTCATCAGCAGCATTCACACCGAGAAAGACATCGACGCCACCATCGATGCCTTCCGGAAGACCGTCACACGCATGCGTGACGAGGGCATGTTCAAGTAGCACGCCACGCTCGCTGAACGGTTCGTGTGTTCTCCAGTTACTGACGACGACCCCTCTCCCAAATCTGGGAGAGGGGAGCGGATTCGGGGTCCTACGCCTTCGCGAGTTGTTTCAGGCCGACCGGCGTCCGCCAGTCGGGATGCCGTGAATCGGTTCCTCGCAATACACCAAGGAAAATATCCTCCAGCTGACTCGTGATCGGCCCGACATTGCCGTCACCCAGCTGATAGCGATCAACCGACACCACCGGGGTAATCTCCGCAGCCGTTCCGCACATGAACGCCTCGTCAGCGATGTACATTTCCGTGCGGTCGATCGGCCGTTCCTCAACCACCAGGCCCAAATCATCACGCGCGATCTGCAGGATCGCGTCACGGGTGATGCTCTCCAGGATACTGTCGGTAACACCCGGCGTAATGAGTTTGCCGTCACGAACCATCATCACGCAGGCGCCCGGTCCCTCGGCGATCTTGCGCTGATCGTTCAGCAACAGCGGCACGTCGTACCCGTTGATGTTCGCTTCCATCGTCGCAAGCTGGCCGTTACGATAGTTGGAGATGTTCTTGACGCGCGGCGGCATCACATTGTCGCTAATGCGCGTCCACGAGCTGACGCAGGCGTCCTGCTTCTTGCCGGTCTTCAAATGCGTCGGGCGTGGGCTGGTATCGATCAGAATACCGGCCTTCGAGCTGAAGCTGCTGAATCCTCCGCCGGCTCCGCCAGCGCGATAGGCCAACGGTCGAATATAGATATCTTCCCGATGCTCGTTCGCCCGGATCAGTTCCAGGATCGTCTCGGTCAGCATTTCCGTCGAGTATTCCTGCTCCAGGCGGACCAGTTTCATCGACTGCTCGAACCGCTTCATGTGTTCCGGCAGCCGGAAGACATACGCCTCCTGATCGTCTTCGTTCCAGTAGGCGCGGATTCCTTCAAAGATCGCGCCGACCGTCGACCAGCCGATGTCAGTGACGTGAATCGTGGCGTCTTCCCACGGCATTTGCGAGCCGTTCCACCAGAGATATTTCGAGTTAGACATATGCAGCCCTCCAGGCTCCTGTTACCGGGTCAATAGATTCGATCGGGGTCTGGCACGCCATTGTGTCGCATTCCGCGTCTGCGTATCAGCATAGTATAACGTGAGCTCACTGCGACACATCCAATCGCATCAGGATGTCTCCGCACGTTCGAGGACACGAACTCGCCGCATCGGGTCAAGGCCGAACAACTGGCCGGCAATCAGTCGGCGCCTGCCGTCCCGGGGAAGCCCATCCAGCCACGGCTGTACGAGGTAATGGTCGATGGGATGCACGAGCGGTATACAGGCGCCTCGCTCCTGCAGCAAGCCTTCGCAACCGGCCCAGGCCGATGCACGCGATTCGCTGCTGCTCAGCGTGTCCGCCGCCAGCAACAGCTCATCGTACTCCTGATCGACCCAGGAGACCGGTCGATCGAAATCACGCCAGCTGGCGAACAGTTCCGTATACACCGACGCAGGATCGGCGTACGGGTAGCTCCAGTCAAACCAGGCAAGCGGATAACGACGTTCCCGGAGACCCTCAGCATACTCCGCCGGATCATGAACCCGGATCGGCACGGGTATGCCGAGATTCTCCCGGATCTGGTTGGCGACATCCCGGGCGATTCGATCCAGATACCCATCAGTCGCGGGGATATCGATCCCGATCGCCGGCCACTCATCCGCACTGCCATAGGGCGTATTCCGCAGCTCCTCGTAGGCGGCGTCAACGTCAAAGTCCGCCGTGATTCCGGCCGCGGCATCGTCGAACGCAGAGAACATACCGGGCGGCAGGAGTCTGGTCGCCGGAATAACCCGTCCCTCGACGATCAGTTCGAGTCGCCGACGGTCAACCACCAGACTCAGCGCGCGACGCACCTCTACACGGTCGAACGGGGGAATCTCCAGGTTCGGAACAAGCATGATGACCCGTTGCGGTTGGGCTTCGCTGATCGCATCACTGAACGAGTCATCATCGCGCACCCGCAGGACATCAGCGCCAGTCAGGCGCATGAGATCAAGCTCCGCCTGTCCGAACTCGGTCAATGCGATTCCGGAAGAATAGATCGAAAGATCGATGCGTTCCAGTTCGGAGCCGTCGAGATTCCAGTAGTTCTCGGATGTCGTCAACGAAAGGACGAAATCGGTTCTGCCCACTTCCCGGAAGCCGCCATTTTGCTGACAGTCGTCAACCTGATTCGCGTTCGCCGGACGTGGCGGCCGCAAAGGCAATGACGCCGTGACAACCGGAAACGTCTCCCGAAAACGTTCGAGGAAGATGTCCAGGATCCAGTCGCTGGGCGCGTCAATGCCGACCTCGGATGCGCCCACTTCGCCGCGTCGATAGGCGTCGGCGTTTTCGATATCGGCGAGCAGTGCGGCGCCTGGCAATTCGGATTCCGGATCAAGAAGGGCCATCCAGTGTTCGGCAAAATCGTGCGCCGTAACAGGAACCGCCTCTCCCCAGCCGTCGGTGTTGACGCGAATGCGGAATCGCCATCCGGCTCCATCCTCAAGCGGCTCCCAGGAATGCGCCCAATCCGGCTCTGGTTCCAACGCCTCGTTCAGCCGCACCAGCCCAGACAGGGTCATCGGGTTGCGCAGGCACTCCGGGAATTCAGCAGTCGAGCTGGATTGCGTATCCCAGAACGTGCCGGCGATCCGGACCGCCTGGTCAACCGGTTCGGGGGTCGGCGAAGGCTCGGGAGCTGGCGCCGGCGTGGTCGCCGGTGTTTCAACCGGTGTCGGTGTCTCCTGCTGGTCAGGGACGGCGGCTGGCGTCTCCTCGGATTCCGGGACCGGAGTATGCGGCGCAAGTGAAAGCGGCGAGCAGGCGGTCCAGACCTGAAGGGCTCCACCAAGCAGCGCCACTGCCGGAACGGCTCTGATCAAGCGTCGCCGGCTGATGGCCTGACCGAGGATAGCTGTTGCGGATCGCGCGGATCCGATTCTGATAGACCTTCCCAAAAGCCTGCGCTCCGTTGCATCCGCCGCCAGCGACTCGCCCGGACTGAGGCTGGGGCATACGTCAGCTGCTCGTCATGCGATCCGGAAGCTGATAGAACACATTGGCCGCCGCTCCATACACTCCCGTATTCGTCTCCAGCGCCGAGGGGACTATTGCAATGTGCTGATAGATCGGCAACATGGTGTAGTGCGGCAGGCTGGACCGGAACGGTTCAAAGATGAGGTCGCCCGCCCGAGCCAGACCGCCGCCGATAACGATCAATTCCGGGTTGAAGACGTTCACCAGTCCGCCAATCCCGACAGCCAGCGCCCGTCCGCCGCGCGCAAAGATATCGATGGCCGCAGCATCGCCCTGCTGGGCAGCCTTTGCGACGACTTCCGCGGTAATCCGGTCATCGCCGGCGATCTCGCGAATCAGCGAGGACCGTTCGGAATGTACCGCCATCTCCCCGTGCCGGGCAATCGCCCAGCCGCCAATGTAGGCTTCCATGCATCCGATTCCCCCGCATGTGCAGCGGGACCCATTAGGGTCGATCGACACGTGACCGACTTCGCCGCCAAGCCCGGCGATACCCTCAATCAGCTGTCCCTGATGGATAATGCCCGCCCCCAGGCCGGTCCCGAGAGCCAGATAGATGAGGTTGTCGACATGCTTCCCGGCGCCGAACATGGATTCGCCGAGCGCGGCGCAATTGCCGTCATTGCCGAGAACCACAGGCATCTGCAGCCGTTCTTCCAGAAGGCGAGACAGAGGAACGTTTTCCCACCCCGGAAGGTTCGGCGCAAAACGAACTATCCCGGCTCTGGGTTCCAGCGGCCCCGGAGCGACAACACCCACGCCGGCAGTCAGGCGGCTCCCGTACTCGTCAAACACATCTTCCGCAAGCTGCACAATCTGATCGATGATCGCGTAGACCCCGCCGCGCACCGCGGTCCTCACGGTCCGAAAATGCTTGATCTCGCCGGTCCGGTTCACGATTGCGCCGCGGATATTGGTCCCGCCAAGATCGACCGCAAAGGCTACGTCGGACATCTGATTCCCTTTCCGCAGCTCGCCACAGCCTGTGCGACGCCTGGATGCCTAGAGAATGAACTTGCTCGAGTCTTCATCCAGCACGATATCACTCATCCGCTCCTGAACGAAGCTCGCATCGATCGTGATTGTCTCTCCAGCGCGATCGGGCGCGTCGAACGAAAGCGATTCCAGCACCCGCTCCATCAGCGTATGCAGCCGCCTCGCTCCGATATTCTCGGTTCGTTCGTTAATCAACACCGCACTCGAGGCGATCTCTCGCAGTCCGTCCTCGGTAAACTCGAGCGTCACCTGCTCGGTCTCGAGCAATTCCGCATATTGCCGGGGCAGCGCATTCTCCGGCTCCGTCAGAATCCGATACAGATCCTCCACGCCGAGGCTGCTCAGCTCCACTCTCACCGGGAAACGTCCCTGTAGTTCGGGTATCAGATCCGACGGGCGCGCGCTGTGAAATGCGCCTGCCGCGATGAACAGCATATGATCAGTCTTGACAGGCCCGTAGCGGGTCATCACGACGCAGCCCTCGACAATCGGCAGAAGATCTCTCTGAACTCCTTCGCCGGAGACATCCGGGCCGTAGTCGCCGTTCTTACTGATCGTCTTGTCGATCTCGTCAATGAAGATAATCCCGGTCTGCTCGGCGCGCTCGATCGCCAACTCCATAATCGCATCAAAATCGATCATGCGGTGGGCTTCCTGCTGGGTCAGAATCGAGCGCGCTTCCCGGATTTTGACGCGTCGCGATCGACGCCGGTGCATGAAACCGTCGACAAGGTCGTTCAGCGCTTCCTGAAGGTCCTCATCGCTTCCGGCTCCGAACATGCCCATCTGCGGAGTAGCGGCTTCAAGCTCAATGTCGTAGTCGAGATCGATGACATCATCGTCGATCTCGTTCTGCTGAAGCAATCCAAGAAGACGATTCCGCTGGCGGGTCTGTCGTCGTTTCGCGTTCGCTTCTCGCTTGCGTTTCGTTTCCGGATCTTCCTGATCTTCAACAGCGGCCTCGTCCGATTCCTCGGGCTGTCGAGCGCGTTCCTTCTGCTCTGCCAGGATCTCCGCCAGTCGTTGATTCGCGGAGATCTCCGCCTGCTCCTGAACATTCTGAAGGCGCTGCTGATGAATCTTACTGATCGCGGTATCGACCAGATCACGCACCATAGATTCGACATCCCGGCCAACATAGCCGACCTCAGTGAAGTTGGACGCTTCGACCTTCAGGAACGGCGCATCGAGAAATTTCGCCACGCGACGGGCTATCTCGGTTTTTCCGACACCGGTGGGGCCAATCATCAGGATGTTCTTGGGAAGTACTTCGTCCCGGATGTCCTCCGCAAGCTGCTGCCGGCGCCAGCGGTTCCGAATGGCGACCGCGACCGCGCGCTTCGCGTTATCCTGCCCGACAACGAATCGGTCGAGTTCGGCGCAGACACGTCTTGGAGTCCAGCTTTCCGGTTCGTCCGCGAGCTGGACGTCATCGGTGATCGTCTGATTGTCAGTCTTCGTTCTGCTCATCGGTTGAAGTTGTGGTTTCTACGATAATTCGGTCGTTGGTATAGATGCAGAGATCGGCGGTCACCCGCATGGCCGCCTCGGCGATATCGCGGGAATTCATTGTCGAGTATCGCACGAGCGCGCGCGCAGCAGCCGTTGCATACGGGCCGCCGGAACCGATTGCGACGATCCCGTCATCGGGTGCGATAACGTCGCCTTCGCCGGAAAGCACCAGAAGTTGCTCGTTATCGGCGACAATCAACTGCGCTTCCAGGCGGCGAAGATATCGATCCGTGCGCCACTCGCGAGCGAGCTCCACGGCCGCGCGTCGGAGGTCGCCGTCGGATTCACTGAGCTGGGATTCAAACTTCTCAAACAACGTCAGTGCGTCCGCCACTGCTCCGGCGAAACCGGCAAGCACCTTCCCGCCGGCGAGCGGCCGGATCTTCCGGGCGCTATGCTTGATCACGACATCGCCGAAGGTGACCTGGCCGTCCCCGGCCATCGCAACAACGCCATCGCGGAGTACGCCGATAATGGTTGTTGCGCGCCAGCCGGTCATGCTTCCCGGCGCCGGTTCATGGGGCGGTACGTGCTGATATCCAGCATGTCTCATTGTACACCTGCGCGTTCTGCATCGGGGTGGTCGGGCAGCGATCCCGCGCCGCACAGGTTGAGCTGTGAATCCGCCAGATCGCCGCTCATTTCAGTCAGAATCAGGATGCCTTCGCCGCCTCGGCCGACTCCTTGTAGTTGCAGGCGCGGCACTTCACGCCGCCACGCCGGCCGGCTTCGACCAGAATGTCATTGCATTCCGGACACCGACGGCCGATCGGTTTGTTCCAGGAGATGAACTCGCATTCCGGATAGCGACTGCAACCGTAGAACGGTCGTCCCTTCTTGGAGCGGCGTTCAACGACCTCTCCCTCACCGCACTCAGGACATTCAACCCCGACCTTGACCAGCAATGGCTTGGAGTTCCGGCAATCCGGGAATCCGGAACAGGCAATGAATTTGCCAAACCGGCCAAGTTTGATCACCATCGGTCGACCACACTTGTCGCACAGCTCATTTCGCCGTGCTGGCGCGATGTCAACCGGTTCGACAGTGTCGCCCTCGCTCAACTGCAGCAGCGCCTCGCCAACGGCGTTATCGGCCCTGATTTCAGCCGCGACTTCCGGATAGATCTCCAGGAAACCCCACTTCTCGGCGATACCGGCCTGTGCGACAAACAGGTACGTCGTGCGCGTCGCCGCACTTTCGGCCTCCATTGTCACCGACACGTTCTCCAGAATCGCTTCGGTCGCCTGCGTCGCGATTAAACGCCGCCAGATCAGGTCATACAGCTTGAACTGGTCGTTCGTCAGATACGCGCGCACGCTTTCCGGCTCTCTGCCCGGATCGCTCGGCACAACGACGCCGGCCAGTATCCGCTCCTCTGACGCCTCTTCGGGCTGAGCGCTGTGACCATTCGCCAGCAATGAGGCGCCGTAGTGCGTTCTAATCATCTCCGCGACATGATCCCAGTCCGGCTGCGGCAGATTGCTCGATTTCGTGTGAAGGTCCGAGATCAGGGAAATCTCTCCCGATCCGTTCGCACTGACACCCTCATACAGCTGCTCAGCAAGCGTCACCGTCTTCACGCTGTTGAAACCGAGATGCTTCTGCGCTTCGGTCAGCAGGTCATCCTTCGTGAATGGGCGCAGGAAGTTCGTCCGGCGATCAGTCTGAACATCGACCTTACTGACTCGGAACGTCAGCCCACGCAGATCATCCACGATCGCGCGCGCCGAAGACTCCTCGGTAAACTCGGCGCTCTTGTTTCCAACGCGTGAGAGCTCCGCGGTGACCGGCATCGTCTGTCCAAGTAAATCCTCGAGATTGATCGTCGCCTCGACGGTCCAGTAGATGACGGGTTCATCCTTGATCTGGACCTTCTCCATGTTGACTTCGGCCTTCTGCACAGCCGGGTGAAAGTCGTTGTAGAACTCCCGGATTACCGGTACCCACTTCCGCTCGCCGGTCGCAATCTCGTCGAGCTCATCTTCCATTTCGGAGGTGAACTCGTAATCAACAATCCGCGGGAAGTGCTCCTTCAAGAGCGCATTTACGATCTCGCCGAGCTCCGTCGGGAATAACCGGCGGTCCTCTTCGTTGACGTAGTACCGGCTCTTCAGTGTCTGAATCGTCGGGGCATAAGTGCTGGGACGGCCGATTCCCTGTTCTTCCAGCGCCTTGACGAGCGTCGCTTCACTGTAGCGCGGCGGCGGCTGGGTGAAGTGCTGCTCCGGGAGCAACTTCTGCAGCGCCAGCAATTCCCCCTGCGTCAGCTGCGGCAGGGCATCACGGTCCATCTCATCCTGAGCGTCATCATCCCGGCCTTCGCGGTAGATGTCGATGAACCCGGCGAACTTGATAACCGAACCAGTCGCCCGGAACATATACGGTTTCTCGCCGCCCGGTTTGCCGGCATGGATGTCGACCGAGGTGCTATCGAATACCGCATTCCGGGTCTGACTGGCGACAAAACGCTGCCAGATCAGCCGATAAAGGCGATATTGCGGCTGGCTCAGAAACGGTCGTACCTGCTCCGGCGTTCGAGCAGGATCCGTCGGACGAATTGCTTCGTGCGCTTCCTGAGCGCCTTTCGACTTGCGGGTATATACCGGCGGTTTCTCCGGCAGATACTCCTTGCCGAACCGGTGTTCAATGACCTCACGGGCTCGCTGCTGAGCAGCCGAAGCGACGTTGGTCGAGTCGGTCCGCATATAGGTGATCAGACCGGTCGTACCTTCTTTGCCCAGATCCACACCTTCGTAAAGCTCCTGCGCCCGGCGCATCGCCAGGCTCGCGCCCATACGCAGCTTACGCGAGGCTTCCTGCTGGAGCGTACTGGTGGTGAACGGCGCCGAGGGACGGCGCTGGGTTTCCTTCGTGCGAACCTCGGTGACCGAATACTCCGCGCCATCCAGATCGTTGACGATCGTCATGGTAGACGCCTCGTCGGATAGCTCCGGTTTCTTTCCGTCTACTCGATGAAGCGATGCGGTAAAGGGCATCGGCTCTTTGTTGCCGTTTCCGCTGGACTGCTGCTGCAGTTCCGCATCGAGCGACCAGTACTCAACCGGCTCGAATTCGCGGATCTCTTCCTCGCGTTCGACAACCATGCGCAGCGCGACGGACTGAACACGCCCGGCGGAAAGGCCGCGCTTGACCTTCTTCCAGAGGATTGGACTGATCTCGTATCCGACCAGCCTATCCAGCACGCGTCGCGCCTGCTGCGCTTCAACGAGTCGCATGTCGATGTCACGCGGGTTCTCAATCGCCTGCTTCACCGCGTCTGAAGTGATCTCGTTGAACACAACGCGATGCACCGGCTTATCACCGGCCTGGGCCGCTTCGATCAAATGCCAGGCGATCGCCTCGCCTTCGCGGTCAGGGTCAGTCGCCAGCAGCACCTCTTTGGAGTTCTTAACACTCTCTCGAAGTTCCTTGACCACCTTGTTCTTGTCACGAGGCACAAGGTACTGCGGCTCGAAGTCGCCCTCGACATCAACCCCCATTTTGCTCTTGGGAAGATCGCGGACATGCCCCATCGAGGCCTTGACCGAATACTTCTTGCCAAGATAGCGCTCGATCGTCCGTGCCTTCGCCGGCGACTCCACGATCACCAGCGATTTACTCGGACTGCGGCGTGTCGTTTGCTTCTTTGCGGTCGACTTTTTCGTCGCTTTTTTCCGGGTGTTGGTTGTATCACTCATACCTGTGTCGAACTACCTAACTGAAAGCAAGTCGCGGGCAGCGCCCGACTTCCTCGCGTTCGTTCGTGTAAATTGTCATCCGGGACGATACGTGAGCAGTATGTCAAATCAAACCAGTATCGCCACGATCTTTCAAACGCTGTACGATCAGCCGGACATCCTGCGCGCGTTCCCGATCACAAACGAGAACCACATCATCGGTGTCAACGATAACCAGGTTCTTCACCCCCAACGTTGCCACAGTTCGATTGTTCCCGAACACCAGCGTCGAGTGCGTATCCTCCGCGATATGCGCGGTCTGGATCGCGAGGTTATCCTGTTCGCTATCTGCAAGGACCTCGCCAAGGCTGTTCCAGTCGCCCAGATCGGTCCAGCCGCAATCGGCCGGAATCACCGCAACGTGGGGCGCATGTTCCATAATCCCGTGATCGATCGTAACGTCACGCAGCTCCGGCCATCGTGCTTCCAGCACCTCGTGACGGCGGTCCGTTTCCCACTCGTCGGCAATCGATCGCAAGCATTCGTAGACATCCGGGATCAGCTCCCGCATTGCGTCAATCAGCGTCTGGGCCCGCCAGACAAAGATGCTGGCGTTCCAGAGATACTCGCCGCTGTCGACATAGCGAGTCGCCGTTTCCAGATCCGGCTTTTCCTTGAACTCTTCAACGACGAACGAACGCAAACTGTTATGTTGAGCGATCGGTTCACCTCGTCGGATATATCCATATCCGGTCTCCGGCCGGCTCGGCTGAATGCCGATAGTAACGAGATATCCGCGCTCGGCCACCTCGCAGGCGGCATGCACCGCACGCCGAAACGCCTCCTGATCAGCAATGAAATGATCGGCGGCGAAGGATCCCATGATCGCCTCCGGGTCGCGCATCGCAATCAGCATCGCGCCAAAGCCTATCGCCGGACCGCTTCCCCTGGCTGATGGCTCCACCACGATGTTGTCGGGAGGCACGCCCGGCAACTGCCGGCCGACCGACACCGCATGCTGCCGACCAGTCAGAATGAAGGTGTCCTCGGGACGTACCAGCCCTTCCAACCGATCCATCGTGCTCTGAAGCATCGATCGAGGACCCGGAAACGGGAGCAGAAATTTCGGGCGGGCGGAGCGACTGGCGGGCCAGAGTCTCGTTCCACTCCCGCCTGCGGGGATTACGGCATACATGCGCATCGGTGCTCCTTGGTTACGAACTCATCGTCCCGGGTGACGCTGGTCACGCTATTCTCGCGCATAGTAGTGGCCACCAACGTCGCGAACCAGGCCCTTGAGCTGCATCTGTAGCAGCATGGCGCTGAGTTGACTGATGTTAATGCCTGTGTCAATAGCGATCTCGTCGATGTGCCTCGGTTCGCCGTCAATAGTCTTCAGCACCTGCTGCTCGTCGCCGGTCGCATCGGGGAGCATCCGGCGATTCTCCATCACCGCCTGCCGCCGCTCGAGATTCAGTTCCTGCAGGATATCGTCAACAGTCGCCGCCAGCGCGGCCCCGTCTCGCAATAGTTGCAGCGTTCCCTCACTTGCGGACGACAGCGCGGAGCCCGGAACCGCGAACACCGTCC
>SKTL01000235.1 GCA_007122555.1 Thermomicrobiaceae bacterium
CTGCCTGCGGGTCCGGCGCAGAGCCCTGGCTGTCGGTGACTCCGGCCGAGGCCGCCATCCCAGCGGCCGGCGCTTCGCAGGTGGTGCTGGCGATCCGGAACGACGGAGACGGCCCCGATGAACTCGTGGGTGCGAGCACCCCGGCAGCGTCGGGGGTGGAACTGCACCTGACCGAGGTCGTCGAACGTGAGGCGCTGATGCGCGAGCTGGAGTCGATCCGGATACCGGCGGGGCAGGTTCTCCGCTTCCAGCCCGGGGACTTGCACCTGATGCTGGTCGTCCCCGACGAGAGCGTGGTGGAGGGTGCCAGCTTCGATCTCACCCTGGAGTTCGCGCGCTCTGCATCGGTGACCATCCCGGTGGAGGTCGTGCGAGCTCCTCGTCTGCGTGAGGACGAGTTCGCACCTGTCGCCCCCGTGTGAGGCTGGCGTGGTCCGCGAACGCCGAAAGCTCAGGTGCCATCTCGGTGTGCTCGAGGCGTCGAGAACACGAGCAGGGTCACGGTTCCTTCCTTCGAAGCTCGATGGACCGGGGTCGCCTCCGCTGAACCGGTGTGACGCCTTCACGCGCGAGGCGTGACGCAGCGTCCGCGGGCTGGTCTGCCCTGATCAGGCCCCTGCGACGGTCAGTCGTGCGGATCGGGTGGCTGCTCTTCCGACAGGGGCGTGAGTCCGTGCCAGGGTTGCCCGAAGGATCGTAGGAGGTAGGGACCTTCGACCCTGCAGGTCGGGACCTAATCACTCACTCTGCCACTAAGGGTATGTCTATGTTCGCCTCTACATCGGGGATGGTGCCCGGAGCCGGCGTGGGAATCCGGTGGACACACCTCTCGGGACCGATCCCCGAGCGGGATCCGGTGACGAACGTCCGAGGAGGGTGGTCGGTATGACCGAGGAGACCGAGGAGACGGTGGAGGGGCGGCGCAAGTGGCTGTCGACGCCGGTGTTGATCCTGGCGCTGATCGTCGGGTTGGTGCTGGGTGTGGCGGGAGCACGGTTCGGGTTCGGGGTGGCGACCGGGGGCAACCTCGCAGCGATAGCCAGCGAGCGTGGCTTGTCGGGTGAGGACGCGGAGGCGGCACTGGCCACCTTCGTCGCTCCCGGCGAGCACGACGACTACCTACTGTTCGCCTCGGGCGGGCACTCCGGGCAGATGCACGTGATCGGGGTGCCGTCGATGCGGCTGCTCAAGACGATCCCGGTGTTCGCACCGGACGCATGGTCCGGCTACGGTTTCGGTGCCGACTGGACCGAGGAACTTCTCGAGCACGGCTCTGATCCCGATCAGAACGATCCGCTGCGCTGGGGCGACACCCACCATCCCGCCCTGTCGGAGACCGATGGAGACTACGACGGGCGGTTCCTCTACATCAACGACCGCGCCAACGGCCGGATCGCACTGATCGATCTGCGGGACTTCAAGACGCGGGAGATCTACGACGTCCCGAACCTGCAGACCTCGCACGGCGGGGTGTTCGCGACCCCGAACACCGAGTACGTGCACATCTCGGCCAAGACGCCCTCGCCGCTGTGGGAGGAGGACGGGTACGCGGAGCTCGATGAGTACGAGGAGAAGTTCCGCGGGATGTCGACCTTCCTGTCGGTCGACCAGGAATCGGGGCACTTCGTCCCCGAGGAGAGCTTCCAGATCGAGCTGCCTCCGTACAACCAGGATCTCGCCGACGCGGGCAAGCTCGCGAGCGACGGGTACGCCTTCATCAACAGCTACAACGTCGAGATGGCGACCGGCGGGATCCTCGACGGTGAGCCGCCGCTCGAGACCGGGGCGGTCGCGGCCGACTTCGACTACCTGCACATCATCGACTGGCACAAGGCCGAGCAGGTGGTGGCCGAGGGCAAGTACGTCGAGCACAACGGCATGCGGGTCATCACCCTCGACACCGCGATCGAGGAGGGGCTCCTGCACTTCGCCCCCGAGCCGCGCAACCCGCACGGCGTCGACATCTCACCCGACGGCAACTACATCACCGTCTCCGGCAAGCTCGACCCGAACACGACCGTGTACTCGATCGAGAGGATCGAGCGGGCCATCGCCGAGCAGGACTTCGAGGGTCACGACCCGTTCGGGGTGCCGATCCTGACCTTCGGCTCGGTCGTCGAGGCGCAGGTCGAGGTCGGGGGTGGGCCGCTGCACACCCAGTACGACGGCGACGGCAACGCCTACACGAGCCTGTTCGTGGAGAGCGCGGTCGCCAAGTGGACGCTCGGGCCCGAAGCCGGCGTGAGCGAGGGTGACGCCTGGCAGCTGGTGGACAAGATCCCGGTGCACTACAACATCGGGCACCTGGCCACCTCCCACGGTGACACCGTCGGCGCCACGCGCGACTACCTGGTCGCGATGAACAAGTGGTCGGTCGACCGGCACACCCCGGTCGGCACCCTCCACCCGCAGAACTTCCAGTTGATCGACGTCTCCGGTGACGAGATGAAGCTGCTGAAGGACATGCCGATCGGGTTCGGGGAGCCGCACTACGCGCAGATGATCGCGGTCGACGTGCTGGAGACCAGCGTGTGGACGACCTACCCCGAGGTGGGGATGGAAACGCTGACCAAGGAGCTCTCCCCGGTCGCGACGACCTACGAGGACGCGCGGATCGAGGACAACGGCGATGTCGTCGACGTGTACATGGCGGTGCTCCGGAGCCACTTCAAGCCCGACGTCGTGCGGGTGCGGGAGGGCCAGACGGTCAACTTCCACCTCACGAACATCGAGACCGCCCAGGACGCCACGCACGGCTTCGCGATCCCGGGCTACAACGCCCAGGCCAGCCTCGACCCTGGGGAGACCCTGACCGTGACGATCGAGGCCGACCGCACCGGTTCGTGGGGCTTCTACTGCACCGAGTTCTGTTCCGCCCTCCACCTCGAGATGCAGGGGTGGCTGCTGGTGGAGCCTGGCTGAGCAGCCGGCGGGGTGGACGCCATCCTTGCGGCGTCCACCCCGCCGACCCTCACCGGGATGACCGCCCACCGGGCGACGGGGATACCGACCATCTTGAGGAGCACCACCCATGAAGCTACGACCCGCCGTCCTCGTTCTGTTCGCCGCGCTGGCGCTGGCCCTCGCCGCCTGTGGCAACGGCGACGACGGCGCACCTGACCCCGGCGCCGTGGTCGTCGAGGCGACGGAGTTCGCCTTCGACCCGGCGACGGTCTCGATCGCCGCCGACACCGACACCGACATCACCCTCGACAACGTCGGAGTGGTCGAACACGACTGGACGATCGACGAGTTCGACATCCAGATCTACGCCGAGGCAGGCGAGGCGATCACCGAGACGATCAACGTGCCGGCCGGCACCTACGAGATCTACTGCTCGATCCCGGGTCACCGTGAGGCCGGGATGGTGGGGACCCTGAACGTCGGGAGCTGACC
>SKTL01000203.1 GCA_007122555.1 Thermomicrobiaceae bacterium
CTGGCTCAGGCGCAGGGAGCGTTCCGACCGTTTCCAAATACCTCCGCGACTGACATTGAAGTTCAGGATGGTCGAGTCCGGGGAGTTCATACCTCGCGCGGGTTCATCGAATCGCCGGTCGTCGTCATTACCTCCGGTATCTGGGGGCCGCTCGTCGGACAGATGGCCGGTATTCAGATACCGCTCGTTCCCGTGGAGCATCCATTGCTTTTCTTCGGCCCCTTCGATCAACTGACCGGCACCGGAGAAGAGATGGTCTTCCCGCTCTTCCGCGATCAGAGCAATTCAGCCTACGTGCGGGATACTGGCGATCCCGAGACGACCGAGGGTGGATGGCTGGAACTCGGCTACTACGAGCAGTTCGACCCGAGGGTTGTCGCTCCGGAGGACATCAGGAAGGCCGGCGAGGGGCTATTCTCGCCATCGATGAACCACCTCCTCATGGAGCAAGTAGCCGACGCCTACGAGATCGCCTGCGAGACAGTTCCCATCCTTTCGGACCTCCGATGGAACGACCGGCACTCGTTCAACGGACTCCTGTCGTTCACTCCGGATGGCGCCCAGCTTCTCGGAGAAAGCGAGATCCGCGGCTTGTGGGTCGGAGAGGCGGTCTGGGTGAAGGATGGGCCGGGAGTTGGACACGTTCTGGCCGAGTGGATGACAAACGGTCATCCGTCGCATGACCCCCACGCCGCGAGTATCTCTCGCTTTTATCCGTTCCAGAAGGAACGCTCCTACGTTCGGGATCGCAGCTGGGAAACCGCGAAAAAAGTCTATGGAATTGTGCATCCGAGAGAGCCATACACACTCGGCAGAAACCTGTTGCACAGTCCGTTTTACGCGTCTGAGCTCGAACTCGGCGGCTACTTCATGGAGGCAGCCGGCTGGGAGCGCGCCCACGGGTACGCGGCGAACGAACCGTTGCTCGACAAATACCGGGATCGAATTCCCCGGCGCGAAAACGAATGGGATTCGAGGCACTTCTGGGAAGTATCCAATGCTGAACACCTGGCGATGTCCGACCACGTCGGCATGGTGAATCTTTCACACTTCGCGATATTCGACGTCCAGGGCCCGGATGCGCTGGCGTTACTGAACTACCTCTCCGTCGCAAACGTTGATGTCGCCGACGGAAGAGCAGTCTACACCAACTTCCTTACCCCGCAGGGAGGCGTGCATTCCGACCTGACAATAATGCGCCTCGGCCGGGATCGATTCCGCGTTGTCACCGGTGGAGCTGACGGCAACCGTGACAGGCAGTGGATGAAGAACTGGCGCGATGACCGGTCGCTCGACGCAGAGATCACCGATCGCACCTACGAACTCGCGACGCTCGGCCTCTGGGGACCAGACGCCCGAGACGCACTCAAGATGTTCGTGACGGACCCGGAGCAGCTCTCGAACGAGGAGTTCCCGTTTGGCAGCGCCAGATTCATGGAAATCGCGGGAATCCCGGTCTGGGCGCTTCGACTCTCCTACGTTGGAGAGCTCGGCTGGGAAATCTACATGCGATTCGAAGACGGAGCCCATCTCTGGGATTCGCTCTACGCCGCAGGGGTGATACCGGTTGGAATAGAAACCTACGCAAGCAGTCGCAGGCTCGAAAAATCCTTCCGGCTTCAGGGGGCGGACCTGGAAACAGACTACAACCTCGTTGAGGCCGGGCTGGCCCGGCCGAAGATGAAAACGGCGGACTTTGTGGGACGCGCCGCCTATGAGGAAATCCGGAATCGCGAATCTCAACCAGCTTATCTCAGCACGATGACCGTGGACAGCAGCATTGATGTGAAAGGAGTTCGAAGGTTCATCGTCGGCAATTGGCCGATTCTCGACCCCGCAACGAAGGCAGTATTGACGGACTCGGCAGGACGTCGATCCTACAACACCAGCGCAGCATATGGACCTTCACTGGATGAGCAGGTGCTGATGGGCTACCTGCCACTCGACTATGCACGGGAAGGAACACAACTCCTCATCGAGTATTTCGGGGAGCACTTCCCGATTACCGTTCGCCGCGCCGGAGCGCGGGGACTCTACGATCCAGACAATCTCAGGGTGAGAGCAAAGGCTGTGTCGCACCGCGAAGCGGCGCCGGCAACTTGGTGAATCTCACTAACGAGGAGCGTTGGACGGAAACCACGCACGAGAGCTGGTTCCCATTCCAACGCTTCCATCCGCCTCGCATGCCAGTAGCTCGTTCAACATGATAGATCGGAACAACCAGGATGGAACCAGTAGTCGACCTAGGAGTCATCGAAGAGAATGGATCTGAACCGTCCGACGTTCGGATCTACGGATTGAAAAACCGAACGCCGCGGGTGAACCTGCGCGTCAGCCCGAAAAGCAACGGTAAAATCTGCGAGTGGCCACGCCTCAGGAAAGGCCCGTATCACGATCTTTCAGTCGCCGCAGGGGCGCACGTGTGGGATGTCTACAATCGGATGCTGCATCCGAGAAAGTACATCGCGGGGCCAAACGGTCTGCTCCACGAGCACTATCACCTGACTCACGATGTAACGCTCTGGAACGTAGCAGTCGAGCGACAGATCCAGGTAAAGGGACTCGAAGCCGCGTCATTCGTGGAGTATGTGATTTCACGGGATATCGAGCAGGAGCTTCAACCCGGCGGGTGCCTCTATGTCGTTCTCTGCTATCCCAACGGCGGAATCATCAGTGACCCGGTTCTGCTTCGGATCACCGCGGACGAGTTCTGGTTCTCGATATCAGATTCGGATGTCCTCGGGTATCTCCGGGGCCTGTTGCAAGGATTCCAGGCGTCCGGGCAATTCAAACAGGTCTACATTCAGGAGCTGGACGTGGCCCCGCTGCAGATTCAGGGACCGAAATCGGCCGCGTTCTTCACGAAGATGTTCGGAGAGCAGATTCTCGAAATTCCCTATTACGGTCTCCGGGAGAACACGATCAGCGGTCGGGACATAACCATCACGCGAACCGGTTTCTCCAATGAGATCGGCTTCGAAATCTACGTCCACGATGCGACCAAGTATGCCGAAGAGGTCTGGACCTATCTGCTCGAGCATGGCGCAGACTTCAACCTGACTGTCATCGCGCCAAGCCACATCAAACGGCTGGAAACCGGCATCCTTTCCTACGGGCAAGACATGGACGCCGAGAACAATCCCTACGAATGCCGCTTGGGGTGGTTGATCGATCGTCCCTATCGCAAGTCCGACGGAGTCCTGTTGAACACGCGAGACTCGCGTCGAATCGCCCGAAACAATGACGATCTGGAGGTCCGCCCGAAAACTGGCGAGTTCGTCGGCAAGGATGCGATGCAGCGGATCAAGCACGAAGGCGTAGCCCAACGACTGGTGGGTCTGGAACTCGGCGGCGCCCAGCAGCTCGATTACAACGCGTACTTC
>SKTL01000538.1 GCA_007122555.1 Thermomicrobiaceae bacterium
AACAGGAGCGCTATTGTCGATTGATTGAAATTCATCCAAATGGAAAGGCGCAAGGAATGTCTCGCGAGGTGCTGGAGAAGACCCTGCAACTGGCAACCGCAGCGTTCGGGCTCGTCGCCGCGCTGGCCTGGAATGACGCGATCCAGACGCTGTTTGCACAGTTGTTCGGCGAAGCCGCCGATATCACGGCGAAGTTCCTGTATGCAATTCTGATCACCGGCGTCGTTGTCTTCGCAACGATCCGACTGGCTCGACTGCAGGAACGGGTCGCGAGGCAGGAAGAGCAAGACGGCTAACCGGTCGACGGGCGCGTCTAGAGGTTCTTGATGAACGACCACAACGCAAAGAGTTGCGTTCCGACGGCAATAACGCCGACCAGCATTCCGACGATCGCCAGAATGCGCTCTCGCACGTTGACCTGATCCTCTTCCATCAGACCGATTCCGGCGAGCAATGCTCCGAGACCGAGCAGAGCGCCGAGAAACGGGGTTGGCAGGACATAAATGCTGGTGATCGCGATCAGTCCGAGCAAGGCGGCGAGCGCCGCCGATTGCCGGATCCCTTCGGCTGGCCGGCCAGGCTCCGCTTCCGCGGCAATGACGCGCGAGGCGATCCCGGCCGCCGCTCCGGCGGTAATCAGCAATACTGAGAAGCCCAGACCCGACGCCATCCCGAACATGGGCCACGGCGGCGGCTGCAGACCCCACTCGTACTGGAACCAGTGCAGAACCCCGCCAACGTACAGGCCCAATGGAACGATCAGTATCGACCATCTGGATCGCAGCACATACCCGCCCGCGGTCCCGATCAATACCAGCACCGTGAACCAGCCGAGGACCCAGCCGGTGTTGTTCAGGTGTCCCGGAAGACTTGTCAGCTCATACGGCCACATCCAGCCGGCGACCACGAGCGCCAGGGCAATCAGCGATAATCGGCCCCAGAAACTGTAGCCGACGGTCTTGAACCGGTTGGTATTTGAAATAACTTGCGGCATCGGCTCGGAAATCAATCAGTGCTCCTCGTATGCTCTGCTGGAACGATAACGTCGCGCAACCCGCAACGTCGACTCGGGTCAATGAGTCACTGCTACAACGAACGAGGGTTATCAACGGCATCAGTGTTCACCGCGCGACCTTCTCTCCTGTTCTTCACGCGCGTTCAACGATTGCGCGCGCCACTTCAATCATTCGGCAAGATTCTCGCCAAAACTCACCCCGATCCGGGTTGCCCGCTTCCCGGAGGCCGAACTTCGGCTAATCAGCCGGCAGCAGCTCAAACTCGATCGTGAATTGCGCGGCGCTGTTCAGCGCTCCGTGCAGGGCGGTCTGTCGCTCGAACGTCCCATGAATTCGCCGCGCCTCGCAGAAGACGGTCAACGAATCTCCTCTGAGCGGCCACGGATCGATCCGAATCTCATGCTCATGCGCGCCCGGATTCAATGCGAATTCCCCCATGGATGCCCCGTCCGGACCGACTCCACTGCAGATCATCAGCGACATCCCGTCCCACAGACTGATCAGCGATCGGTTTCGCTCCAGGACGTCCGGTTCGACCAGGCCCTCATACCTCGAATCAGCCGCGAGGCTTTCAACGAGCGTTCGCTGGGATGCATATTCTCGCCGCAGGTATGTGTCAACGAGCATCTTCTCATTCCTGGGCGCGTCGTCAGACGGACCGAACCGTTCGAACAGACCCGTTCCGTGCATTGAAATGAGAAGCGCGGGATAGCGACCGTAGATCATCGCGTAACGACGAGCGCGTCCCCAGATCTGCACGTGAGACTCTCGCGGCATCTCCCGGAACGAATACGGAAGTCCCGTGTCCGGATTGAGCGTCGGCCTCACCTCCCATTGCAGCCAGCCGATGTCGTGTTGCTCGGCCGCCAGGCAGACTTCTTCGTGCGGCACGAACGAACCGTGTTCGCCCTCCGTCCAGGCACGGGCGAGTTGCCCGGAAATCCAGGCGTGAGCCGGCTGGGAGATAAGCACTGCTCCGTCGTCATCTGCTCGAATCAGCATTACCCGCCCCTGATCGCGGACACGCACCGTGACGCACACCAAGGATAGAACGGAAACCTGAAATCAACATGAGTCAGGTCATCAAACTCTCGTGACGTCACACCGGTTCGCCGTACGTACAGTAAATCAGACACGACGCCGCTCATGCAAGTGGATCGCTGACACCAACCAGATATACGCCGGCAAGCCCCAGCAAACCGGTGATGATTAGATAGTAGATCGTCGGAATGATCGTACGACGCAGAACGGCGCCTTCCTGCCCCAGCACGCCCACCGTCGCCGAAACGGCCACTACGTTGTGGATCGCGATCATGTTCCCAGCCGAGGCCCCAACCGCCTGCAGAGCAACCATGTAGGCCGGTGGCAACGCCAATTGCTCGGCAACGCTGAACTGAAAGAGGCTGAACATGAGATTGCTGATCGTGTTGCTCCCGGCAATGAAGGCGCCAAGCGCTCCGATCGCCGGTGAAAACATCGGCCATTCTCCGCCGGAGTTACCGGCGACCCAGGCCGCCATCGCCACCGGCATGCTTTCCAGTCCCTGCAAGTTCACGTCAGAGTTGATATAGACCCGGACCATCGGAACCGCAAACAAGAGTACGACTCCGGCCCCCAGCAAGGTCCGGCTCGACTCCCGGGCGGCGCTCGCCAGATCCCGCAACGCCAAACGGTGGAACAAGGCAGTCAGCGCAACCACCAGGATTAGAATCGTGCCTGGCACATACAGCGGCGTGCTGCTAGCGGTGACACCGGAGCCAAAGATGTCAGCCCACTCGATCTGCAGCGCATCCCGCAGCCACTCCCCCGCCGGCGATCCCGGAACTCTGGTGGCGACCAGCAGACCGGCGAGCATGCCATAGGGAAGCCAGGCCTGCCAGGCTGGGATCGGGCGGTCCGGAGGTTCAGGATCGCTCGGCGGAACTGTCCGGCTGAGCCATTCCGCGAGCCACTCTTCCCGAGGCGGGAAGTCCCAGCGATCCTTCGGCATGAGAAAGCCCCGTCTGGCGGCGACTACCACGATAAGCAGTCCGATCATCGCCCCCAGCAAAGCCGGGAACTCCGGTCCGAGAAATACTCCTGTCAGGGCGTAGGGAATGCTGAAGGCAAGTCCGGCAAAAATGGCGAATGGCGCGATCGATAACCCTTCAGTCCACGACCGATTCGCGCCGAAAAAGCGGGTCATCATCATGACCATCAGGAGCGGCATAGGAATCCCGGCAATCCCGTGGACGATCGCGGCGTAGGCGGTGATCGATTGCCGGTACTCTTCAAAGCTCGTTCCAGCGGCTTCGAGTTGCGCGGTCAGTTCGGGGCTGACCAGACCACCGGTAACGCCGACGAGAATCGGCGT
>SKTL01000125.1 GCA_007122555.1 Thermomicrobiaceae bacterium
ACGCCAACCAGCGCGACGTGTTCGCGTTCCTGTATCTGGAACGTGACATTGCTGAAAATGAGATCCGTGACGAATGTCTTCGAAACGCCTTCAACTGAAAGAATCGTCGTCATGTTTGCCACTATCTGCTTCAGGTTTGCGTACATAACGCAGCCGGCGAACGCTGGCCGGTCGTCAACCTCGATTGTACCGCCTGATACACGCGACGTCGTTTCACAAGTTCTTCTGCTGAAATGCAGGACAGGACTGTGGTGTTTCCAGATGCGAAGATGTCTGATATTGATGTGCGATCGTTCAGGTATGGGAGTATAATCGCTGCCACACTCGACACGATCAGCGCAGGGGCGCTGGATGCGACAGTGGGAGGGACAATGATGCTGTGGCCGGTGACGGCAGAGCGAGATGACGCCGGGCGTCTGGCCATAGGCGGGGTTGGGGTTCCGGATCTCGCCGAGCGGTTCGGCACGCCGCTCTATGTCTACGATGAGCGAACCATCCGCCAGCAATGCCGGCTGTACCGTGAGGCGTTTGGCGGGATCTACCCAAACAATCGTGTCGTCTATGCCGGGAAAGCCTACCTGGCGCCTGCCCTGATTCAGATCATCAAGGAAGAGGGACTCTCGCTGGATGTTGTCTCTGGCGGCGAGCTCTACGTCGCCATTCAGTCGGGGTTCCCGGCCGAGCGCATCACCTTTCATGGCAATAACAAGACGCCGGACGAGCTGCGTATGGCGCTCGACGCCGGCGTCGGCGAGATCGTGATTGATAACTTCTACGAGATCCAGGTGCTGGCGGATCTGCTTGCCGAACATGGCGGGCGTGTTGATGCGTTACTGCGGTTGAACCCAGGGATTGACACGCATACCCATGACTATCGCAAGACCGGGATCGTCGATTCCAAGTTCGGCCTGCTGATCGAAACCGGGGATGCGGCAAGCGCTGTCGAACGGATTACGCAGGTTGAAGGCATTAACCTGCGCGGTTACCACATTCACCTCGGTTCCCAGATTTTCGAGATTGAGCCATATGTCGCGGCAGTGGAAGCCCTCTTCCAGTTCGCCGGCGAAATGCGGGATGCGTTCGGCGTTGTGCCGGATCAGATCTCACCAGGTGGCGGGTTGGGCATTCAGTATGAGTCCACCGATCCGGATGCTTCAGTGATGGAGTTTGCCGAGGCGGTCGCCACGGCAACGAAAAAAGGCGCTGAATCGATGGGAATCGACTTGCCGGAACTGGTTGTTGAGCCGGGGCGCTCGATCATCGGTCCAGCCGGTGTCGCCGTCTACCGGGTGGGCTCGATCAAGGATATCCCGGGAATCCGGCGATATGTCTGTGTTGACGGCGGTATGGCCGATAATATCCGGCCACCCTTGTATGACGCGGTTTACGAAGCGGCGATTGCCAACCGGAGCGGTGGAACTGAGACCACGGTGACGATTGCCGGCAAGTATTGTGAATCCGGCGATGTCCTGATCCGGGATGCGCGCTTGCTTGAACCCGAGTCCGGGGATCTGATTGCGATTCCGGCATCCGGCGCCTATTGTCTGGCGATGGCGAGTAACTACAACATGGCGCTGCGTCCGGCGGTGGTGATGGTGCACGATGGAGAAACGATGGTGATGCAGCGACGAGAGCGCTACGAGGATCTGCTCGCCCGTGACGCGATGACTGGCGGCGTCCCAGCGCGATAACGGAATAGTACGTTTGCCTGATTGCTCGCTTCGTAGTATCACTACAGCATCGCACATAGGAATGAACCGAGGCTTCTCCGGTTGTAGGGAACTGGATCGTGGCACAGTCCTCACGAGTTTCGACCGATTCACATCCATCTCGGGGCGATGATCTTCCGCCAGTGGCGGATCTCGCCAGCTCAGACGTTGCTCCGGAAGCGGTAGACGGCGCTAACGGATCAGTCGCCGAGCTGCTTCAGTATGCCCGGCGTCAGGGCTATCTCACGGTGGAAGAACTGGCGACTGCGACGACCCCGGAGATGGGGACAGTCGATGAGATTGCCGAACAGCTTGCGGATCTGAGTATTCCTCTGGTGGAAGTCGGCGACAACGGGGCGCTGGTCGAGATTGACCCGAAAGAGACGGCGATCGCCGATGTTCTGCCCGCGGCGGATGACATGTCAGGTGTATCGCTGGACGATCCGGTTCGTCTCTATTTGCGAGAGATCGGCCGGGTTCCGCTACTGACCGGCGAGCAGGAAGTCTCGCTTTCTCAATCGATGGAAGCACGAGATTACCTGGCCCGGCTCGGGGCCGGCGCCGAGGCAAGCAACGGCAGCGCTGAAAATCCGCTCACAACTGGCGTGAAGATCTATCAGTCCTTCATCGATGGCTGGCCGCTTGTCTGGGAGTTCTATGGTGCAGCGTTCCCGTCCCCTTCCGCGAGGTCAAAGCAACAGGTGCTTGATTCCGTGTTGCCGATCTCGGCGTTCGATGAGCGCGCGATCGATTCTGTCTGTGAACGCAACGGGATTACCGCTGGCGCCCTGGAGGAACATCTGCGGATGCGTCGCGTTGAATACGCGTTGCTTCCACCGGAAGTTCAATCGCTGTTGTCGTCGGTGGAGTACCTGCCAGATGAATCCGAGATTACTCCGGTCTTCAAGGCGGTGTCCGATTCACTGGGTTCGCGCTGGCTGGACACGATCGCCCGTGGCGATGCCGCCCGGCAGCGGTTGACGGAGGCGAACCTGCGGCTTGTCGTCAGCGTGGCGAAGAAGTACGTCGGGCGCGGGATGTCGATGCTGGATCTGGTTCAGGAAGGCAATCTGGGACTGCTGCGCGCCGTTGAAAAGTTCCAGTACCACAAAGGCTTCAAGTTCTCGACCTATGCGACCTGGTGGATTCGCCAGGCAATCACCCGGTCGATCGCCGATCAGGCCCGGACGATCCGGATACCGGTCCATATGGTCGAGACGATCAACCGGGTGAGTCGCTCCCAGCGCCGGCTTCACCAGACACTAGGTCGGGAGCCGACAACTGAGGAGATCAGCGCCGAGGTGGAACTCCCGCCGGAGCGCGTCCGGGAAGTGCAGAAGATCTCGCAAGAGCCGGTCTCGCTGGAATCGCCGGTCGGAGAGGAAGACGACAGCACCCTCGGTGATTTCATCGAGGATACCCGCGCGCTTGCGCCAGCTGATGCGGCCGCCTTTCACATGCTGAAGGAGCAGGTGGAGGAAGTTCTCTGGTCGCTCGGCGAGCGCGAGCGACAAGTGCTTGAGATGCGGTTTGGGCTTGATGGCGGTCGGATCCGGACGCTCGAAGAAGTCGGCAACGCGTTCGGGGTGACGCGTGAACGAATCCGACAGATCGAAGCCAAAGCCCTGCGCAAACTGCGACACCCCACCCGCAGCAAGAA
>SKTL01000525.1 GCA_007122555.1 Thermomicrobiaceae bacterium
GGGGGCCCGTCACACCTCCATTGTATGAGTGCGATTCGAAACAGCAACTACTTCGAACATGGGTTACTCCATCCACAGGTCACGTGGATGGCGAATCAGGGATTCACCGAGGCTGTGGAAACCCTCAATTCGGACGGCACCATTTCCGTTCCCGATGGGGATGGGCTGGGCGTCGAGATCGACTGGGATTTCGTGGAAGCCAATCAGACAGCGCATACGATAATCGACGAGTCTGGTATCAGCGGACTCTCGTAGTTAGGTTACAATAGCTCGTCCCATTCAATAACAGCTCGCCCCACTCACGTACAGTACTGATGACCCTATTACACGTGTTCACACTGGACAACAGTAAAGTAGCAATCGTTCCTACTCACCATCATGGGTGGGCACGCATCGTACGATTACGCCGGGGAATCCGCAATTGTAACAGGTTCGACCAAAGGGATTGGAAAGGGTATAGCAACTGCCCTCGCAGAGGCGGACGCGAACGTCGTGATCAATTCCCGATCGGCCGAAAACGTCGAAAAAACCGTTTCGACACTTTCTCGAGTCGGCAACGGGCGTATCACTGGCGTCCCGGCGGACGTCGGTCGGCCAGCGGAACTCGAGCGATTGGTCGAGCACGCGATCGACGAATTCGAGGAGATTTCGTTACTCGTCAACAACGCTGCGGTGTGGCCCCGTGAAGGGTCGATGCTCGAAGCGTCCCTCGAGGACTGGGACTACACGATGGACATAAACGTTCGAGCGCAATTCTACGGGAGCCATCTCGTCGCCAAACACATGGCTCACAACGATATTCAGGGGTGCATTATCAATCACACGAGCCAAACTGGAGATCGGCGGACTGGTGATCGAGGGTTATATGGCATTTCAAAGACTGCGATCAACGGTCTCACCTGGCGAATGGCGATCAATCTCGCCCAATACGGAATCCGCGTCAACGCCATTTCGACTGATGTGACAGATACATTCCAACTGCGGCACGAAGCAGAACTTCTCGCAGAAGACGACGAGGAGCGGACGAAAGCGGATATCTTACAGGAATGGGCCGATCGAACGCCACTGGGTCGCCTCGGAACGCCTGAAGATCTCGCCCATGCAGTGCTCTTTCTCGCAAGTGACAAAGCCAGCTACGTCACGGGAAGTATCCTCCGGGTGAGCGGCGGTGGAAATCTGAAATAGCAGCACCCGCATTTACTCTCCCGGTTCCGGCACCCGTATTTACTCGATCGGTTCCGGCACCCGTATTTACTCGATCGGTTCCACCTGCTGTGCGTCTTTTGCATCCTTCGTTTTTATTGCGGTTCCTTCTCCATCAAACAGATACAGGTGTTCCTTGCCGAATTCGATCGTAACGGTTTCACCAGGTTCGGGATCAACTGACGGACTTGTACGCGCGATCGCGTTGTTTCCTTCCACCAGGAGATGAATCAGGTTCTCGTTACCAAGTGTTTCGACGACGCGGACATCGCCAGAAAGCGTCTGGCCCGCTTCAACCGGGGTCGCACTGACGGTAACGTCCTCAGGTCTGACACCGGCCGTACAGCTTGTTTCATCTTTCGAGACGAGTTCGCTATCGATAGAACCATTCCATTCGTACGTTTGCTCTTCGAACGTCAGCCGCACGTGGTCTGGGTCGCTCTCGAGCGTCACGTCCCAAAAATTCATGCTTGGATCGCCGATAAATCCTGCGACGAACAGATTCTTCGGGTGTTTGTACACTTCTTCTGGACTGCCGACCTGTTGGAGAACGCCGCCTTTGAGAATGCAGATCCGGTCACCCATGGTCATCGCCTCCGTCTGATCGTGGGTTACATAGACGGCTGTTATCCCGAGCTTGCGCTGAAGCTGCTCCAATTCCGTTCGCATCTGCGTTCGTAATTTGGCATCGAGATTGCTGAGCGGTTCGTCGAACAGAAATACCGAAGGCTCGCGAACGATGGCGCGACCGAGCGCGACGCGTTGCTGTTGTCCTCCGGAAAGTTGCCCCGGTTTGCTATCGAGAAAGCGACTGATGCCGAGCAGTTCCGCCGTTTCTTCTACGTTACGTTCGATTTCGTCCGAATCGAACTGTCCGGAGAGCCTCAAATTAAACGATATGTTTTCACGAACGGTCATGTGGGGATACAGGGCATAGGACTGGAAAACCATCGCCATGTTGCGTTCTGCGGGGTCGGTGTGAGTGATATCTTCATCCCCCAATCGGATACGCCCGTCCGTCACTTCCTCGAGTCCTGCGAGGCAGCGAAGCGTCGTCGTCTTTCCACATCCGCTCGGGCCAACGAAGACGACGAACTCGCCGTCTACTATATCGAGATCCAGATCAGATACCGCTTCGATCTCTCCATGTGGCGTATCGAAAATTTTGGTCAACCCCCGAATCGATATCGATGCCATCAAGACATATTTATGTGATAGAAGGTTAATAATTTTCCTTCCCGGCGGCCCGATGTCGGGCATCTCACCATCGAGGGATACCAATTGCGGAAACGTATATGCATTCACAGTGAGAAATTAGCTCGACGGGTATGCGTTTCGTAGATACTCACACACATGCGTGGGGCACCGACTCGGACGAACTTCCGTGGAAAGCAGCGGTCCTTCCGCCGGAGTGGGAGGGACCGTACACCTTCGAGCGACTGATCGATGACATGGACCTCGTTGGCGTCGACGAGTCGGTTATCGTGACGACACCCCTGTACGGTCGTGGCCAACGGGCGAACGAGTATACGATGCGCGCCATTTCCGCATATCCCGATAGACTGTACGGAGTTGGTCTCGTACCGTACTTCGAAACCGAGCAAGTGATGCGTGAATCGGTGACGCGAGCAGTCGGCAACGATCGAATGATCGGGATTCGAATGCACGCTCCGTTCGTCTACGATACCGTCCCGACAGAACTGGATCCAACAGCAGACTGGATAGTCGACCCTGAACTCGATCCAGTTTGGGATGAACTCCGCAAGCGGGATAAAGCGATGTTCATCTTCCCAAAACCCTCCCAACTGTCACTGATAGAAACACTGGCCAACCGACACCCCTCGGTGCCGATCGTCATCGATCACATGGCGTGGCCCGACGAGAACACCGCTCCGGATGAAAGTCCATGGACGGACTTCCGATCGTTAGCGGACCACGACAGTGTCTACGTCAAAATTAGTTCCCTTCCTCGTTCGGCCGACTCCGAGTGGCCATATCCGGATCTTCACGGATACGTCCGAAACCTCCTCGATTGGTTCGGACCGGAACGACTCATGCTCGGCTCCGATTATCCGTGGATGCACAGCTGGTCAGGGTATGCGGGTTGTCTTTCGTGGATCCAAGAGACGGAGTTCGTTTCCGCTA
>SKTL01000312.1 GCA_007122555.1 Thermomicrobiaceae bacterium
CAATCGCAACCAGGCCCGCAATCGGTATCGCCGCAGCCGTATTGTTCGCCGCGATCGTAGAAGATCTCGGAGTCTGGTCCGTTCGGTCCGGTATCGCCGACCGGTCCCCACCAGTTATCCTCGTCGCCGAGTTTACGAATCCGGTTCCGCGGGATTCCGATGTCGGATTGCCAGTATTCCCATGAGAATTCATCGTCATAATGAACAGTAACGTGCAGCCGGTCTGCAGGGATCTCAAAATGCTGAGTGATCAGTTCCCACGCCCAGGAGATAGCTTCGGCCTTGAAATAGTCTCCGACAGAGAAATTGCCGAGCATTTCAAAGAACGTCAAATGGCTTTCGTCGCCGACCTCGTCGATGTCGACGGTGCGGAAGCATTTTTGAATCGACGTCATTCGTGACGCCGGCGCCGCCTCGATGCCGAGAAAATACGGCGTCATCTGCTGCATACCGGCGGTCGTGAGCAGAACGGTCGGGTCATTGAGCGGCACCAGCGACGAGCTCGGCATGTGCCGGTGACCTCGCTCCGCAAAGAAGTCAATGAACCGCTGTCGAATTTCGTTGCTTTTCATCGGTTAAAGATCCCTACCGTGGCGCCGAATCGCGGTCTCCGATTTTACCTGTGCTACGTGCAGGCAACTACACCCGGCGCCGCGTGTGTACGTTCAGTATCGCAACACCGTGACTCCATGTCAATACAAGCGTGAATCACGGCGATGACACACCCTATCCGGATACAGTAGTATCAGAACGTACATGCGGCTCGATTCGGCGTTACAGCGTTGCCCCACTTTACTGTCCACAGATGATTTTTGTTAGTCAGTCGCGCGATGCTGCGTCGCGTAACCAGCCGCAGCTGACACCGCGATCTTGAACGCGGTGCGCGCGAGACCGGAGCCCGGGAGATCTATGGCGGACGCCGGACTGCTAATTGACCTGTTGCTGATCCTGAGCGTGGCGTTCCTGCTCGGGGCATTCATGCAGCGTATTGGTCAGCCGGTCATCCTTGGGTACCTGATCGCGGGGCTTGTGCTGGGCCCCGGTCTACCCGGTCCGGTCGTGGACCCGTTCGGTGTCGACTTGTTCGCCAATCTCGGCGTCACGTTGCTGATGTTCTCTTTGGGTGTCCAGTTTTCGTTCCGTGATCTCTTCAACTTGCGCAAAGTCGTATCAGTCGGTGGCGGCGTGCAGATCTCGCTCACGCTGTTTATTGGTCTGACCGCGAGCTATCTGTTTGGTTTCAGCTTCGGCGAAGCGTTCCTCATCGGCGCGGTTGTCTCCATTACTAGCTCCACGGTGGCGTTGAAACTCCTGCAGCTCCGAGGGGAGTTGAACCAGCCTCATGCACGGGCAACGCTCGGAGTCTCCCTGGCTCAGGATCTGGCAGTCGTTCCGCTCATTGCATTGCTTCCGGCCATGGCTGGTGGATCAGAGGAACAGGCGGCGCTGAGCCTCGTGCAGTCGCTTGGACTGGCCGCATTAGTTCTGCTGACGCTCTGGCTGCTGGGGTTGCGCCTGGTTCCCTGGTTGCTCTTCCAGGTTGCCCGTCTGGGATCTCGCGAGTTGTTCCTCGTCACGATCATCCTTATCGCGTTCGGCGTTGCGCTTTTCAGCGAAATGGCCGGACTCTCACTCGCCTTCGGCGCATTTCTGGCCGGAGTCGTCGTATCCGAGTCGGAGTTCAGCCATCAGGTTCTGGGTGAGATAATCCCGCTGCGCGATATCTTCGCGATCGTTTTCTTCGCGTCAATCGGTTTGCTCTTCGATCCAGTCGGACTTGTCGAAGACTGGGCGCTGATCAGCGGTCTGTTGATCCTGATTATCGTCGCTAAAGCATTGGCCGCCGGCGTGGCGATACGGTTTCTGGGATTTCCTGCAGTCACCGCGGCGGCCGCCGCGATTCTCCTTGGACAGATCGGAGAATTCTCGTTCATTATCGCCGGTCAGGGAATCGAGCTCGGGATCATCGATGATCGGATTTACAACGCCATTCTGGCTGGCGCAATTGGTTCCCTGTTGATCAATCCGATGCTGATAAGATTCGTCGATCCATTCGCCCGCGTACTGCAGTTCGTGCCAGCAGTTACGGATCGCTCGGAAGTGATCGAACCGCCAGACCTGCAGGCGGGCGACAGTGTCGAATTGCGTAATCACACGATTATCGCCGGGTACGGTCGGGCCGGGCGCGAGCTTGCCCGCGCGTTGCAGCGTCGCGGGTTGCGATTCATTGTCATTGACCTCGACGCATCGGTTGTGCGGGATCTTCGGGCACGGAAGATTCCTGCGATCTATGGTGACATCGCCAACGAGAATGTGCTGCAGGCTGCCGGGATTGATGAGGCGCGCGTATTTGCGGTGACTATACAGGACTTAATCTCGGCGCAGCTGGCGATTCGTCTGGCCAGAAACCTCAACGAGTCCATCGACATAATCGCCCGTGCTCAGACCTATGAACAGATTCGACGACTGGACGAAGCTGGCGCGACCGAAGTAGTGCAACCTGCGTTCGAGGTCGGATTGGAATTCGTCCGTCATACACTCCACCGGAGTGGAGTCGGCATGCGCGAGATCCAGGCGCAGGTGTCGTCTCGCCGCCTGGATTACTACGATACTGATCGACAGGACGACGAGCTTTCCAACGACGATTGACCTCGAGTGGCCAAGTCTAAACGCTTATCCAGGCGATTAAGTAAAGGAGCGCAACCGATTGGCGGTTGCGCTCCTGTGCGACTGGGGTGCCCGGCGGGGCTCGAACCCGCAACCCCTGGTTCCACAGACCAGTGCTCTGCCGATTGAGCTACAGGCACCATATTGGCGTGCAGCCGGCTGCGCCGACGGGGAATAGTCTATCAAAGTCGCACCGGCATCCGCCAGTGCTTGAGAAACGTCTGGTTGCCGGAATGGCTGAGTGACGGCGGGCGAGTAAGCCGAGTTCTGTTCTACGCGGTCATCTATCTCGGAACCGACACGATTCGTACCGGATCCGGTCGCATCGTCACCTTTGCGACTGCTCTCACCTCGGACCTCGGCGAGCAGCCTGCTAACGGTCCGATCGTAGATTGCTGCGGGGGAGGATTGCCCTTTTCACCCCGATCACAGCGTTGCCGCTGGATCGGTATTGGTCTCTGTTGCTCTCACATCGGTCCAATTGCGGACCGATGCGCCGATCTGGACTGTCAACGTCCACCGACAGACGTTTCCCCGGGATTTCCCCGGGCACCCCTGCTCTGTGCAGCTCGGACTTTCCTCTGGCCCTGAACGTGTCGAAGGCCAGCGACCGCACTGCCCGCCATCACTCAAAACAGGGATCAGCACTGCTGATCCCTGGTCGGTGGTGCCGAAG
>SKTL01000247.1 GCA_007122555.1 Thermomicrobiaceae bacterium
CCGGATGCGCCCTGATATCGATAGGCTCGTGAAACTCGATAGCCCCCCGCCTCGAACGGCTCGGGGTCCTGTAACCGCGCGTATTTCTGACGCACCAGCGATGGGTTCCAGGTATCCGGGTCGATGAACACGACGCTAATCTCCGTGCCGGTCTCCTGGGCGAGCGCCAGCCGGTGCATGGTGACGCTATTTGTATGAGCCGTGAAGTAATCGACGTGGGTGTTCTCATCGAACTCCAGCGTGGCCGTCCGCATTGGACCGCTCTCGCGGACAATCTGACTGATCCAGGCGCTGCCGACCCGACGACCAATGTACCGTCGCGTCCCCTCAGCAGATTCCCGATCCACATTCACCTGCAGCGGTCGCCAGTTCGGCTCGAGAATGATCTCGATCTCTTCCTCGTACTCTTCGTCGTCCATACGGTTGATCACCGAAGTCAGGCGAACCTGATCGTCGCTGATCTCCCGAGTCCAGGCCTCGGTTCCGATATCGACTCCGTCTTCCAGCACCCGATAGAGGCCCGCCCACCGCTGGACATCATTCACGAAGACGCTCCTTTCTCATCCTGATTGACCCGTCCGTCGGCCTTCCACTGCCAATCGTGATCGAGGTGCAACAACCCGCGTTCGGCGGAAACTCCCGACGGAACGACATCCAGCACGGCCTCACTCCGCCCGAGCACCTGCTCGCTATCATCGGCATGCTGTAGCGTGGCCACGAGATGCAGCTTGCCGGAACGAACCGGAAGTCGCTGAATCCGCCCTCGCGCGGAAGCCAGATTCCCACCGTCTACCGCATTGAGGGGCAAATCCGTCGGAACCGGAGACGATCGGCCGAACAGATGCGCGCCATCCTGATCGTAGAGATCGATCCCCAGCAGCATGTCGCCCGGTATACCGCCGTCTGGAACCCGGAGGAGCGTGTCAATCAGAATGTCGTCACCGGGATTCACCACGTCAGTAGAGCGGCCCTGCGCATCGAGCACGCGCATGCGCATCAGCTCGAGCGATTCAGACGTGCCGGCCAGCAAACGCTCGTAATGATCAACCACGTCGTGAACCAGACCGCTGTCGATTAGACGCCCGTTCTCCAGCAGAATCGCCTTGTCGCAGAAATCGCGCACCTGCTGCGCGTTGTGGGAGACAAACAGGATCGTCGTCCCTTGTTCTTTGAGCTGGTGAAGCGCCCGATGGCTCTTGGCCTGAAAGTTCGCGTCGCCCACCGCCAGCACTTCGTCGACCACCAGGATCTCCGGATCCATGTGGACTGCGATGGCGAAACCGAGCCGCATGAACATCCCGGATGAGTAATGCTTGACCGGCGTGTCGATGAATTGTTCGAGTTCGGCGAACTGGACAATCGCGTCAATTCGCTCAGCCATCGAGTGCCGGTCGTGTCCGTAGATGCTCCCGTTCAGAAAGACGTTATCGCGGCCGGAGAGTTCCGGGTGGAAGCCAGCGCCGAGCTCGAGCATGGCGTGGGTGTCTCCGTTGAGAACGATCTCCCCGCTGGTCGGCTCGAGAATCCGGGTCACCAGCTTGAGCAAGGTGCTTTTGCCCGCCCCATTTCGACCCAGGACGCCGAGCGCTTCACCCCAGCCGACCGTGAAGCTAATGTCTCTGAGCGCCCAGAACACCTCGGCATGGCCTTTCGGCCGCACCAACCCGATGAACCAGTCCTGAAAGGAATTACGCCGCTCATGATAGAGCATGAACCGGCGCGAAACATCCCGGAACTCTACCGCGATTTCTGGTCGTGTTGAACGTTTCCGCGGTACCGCCATAGCCTACAGATGCTCTCCAATGTTTCGGTTAAGCCGTCTGAAAAAGAGATACGCCAGAATCAGCAAAACCAGCGCGGTTGCGCCGGTCCGCCCCATGAACAGTGGATCCGGCACGCCTCCGGCATAGAGAATGGTCCGGTACTCGGCGACGATCGCCGCCATCGGATTGATACGGTACATCCAGGCTGCAAGGTTCGGCACAACCATCTCGATCGAGTACAGAATCGGGGTCAGGAAGAACCAGGCCGTCAGACCAACGTCCACCACGACCATCGTATCGCGCAGGTGCACATGCAGCGGCGCCAGAAACAGCACCAACGCCATGAGGAAGATCCCCTGCACCAGGATAATGACTGGAATATAGAGCATCCACTGGGTAAACGGTCGTTCAAACACCGCCATGAGCAGAAACAGCGCCGGCAAGCCCAGCACGAAGTTCATTCCCGACGAGAGAACCACTGACACCGGCAGCAGATAGCGAGGGAAATAGACTTTGTTGATTAACGGGGCGTTGTCAACGAGCGAACCGGTGCCGATGGCGACCGCGGTCGCGGTCCAGGTCCACGGCAGCAGGGCGGTCAGCACGAAGACTGGAAAGTCGGGGATCTGCTGATCAAGGAGCTGAGTGAACACGAATGTGAACACCAGCATCAGCAGCAGCGGATTGAGCAGCGACCAGATAAACCCGAGCGCCGAGTTCTTGTATCTGACCTTCAGATCTTTCGCAACCAGATTGCGAAGCAGGCTGCGATAGCGAACGATTTCGAACGCCGGAGTGACCACCGTGTGCCTTCCCAGTGCCGCCGTACCGCACAGCGTATCGAGTATGGTCCACGACTCGTTCTGGCGCAACCTGTCAGGCGCCTCCGGCCAGGCTCGAAGACAGGCGCCCAAGCACGACGGAACGAAGATTGCATTCGGCTGCGGTATATCAGTCGTCAAGGGGATTGGGGAGCAATGAACGAACTGCTGCGAGATCCAGTCGGGATCTTCAAGGACGCATTTTCGGGATTCCAGCGCGATGACGGCACTGGGCTCTCCGCCGAGGCAGCCTACCGGCTCGTCTTCGCCCTGCCGGCATTGACGATATTCTTCGCATCGGTCTCCTCCCTCGCCGCGGAGTACACCGGGGTGGACGCGTTCCGGACGCTCCTCGATCGCGCTCAGGAAGGGTTGCCGGACGAAGTCTTCGGCACCCTTGAGCTTGTGTTTGATTCAGTCGACGAGCAGAGCGGCGTCGGCGTACTCTCGATCGGTCTGCTGCTGGCGCTCTGGTCAGGATCGAACGCCATGGGCGCCATTGTCAAAGCGATCAACAAAGCTCACGGACTGGAAGACCAACGCGGGTTCGTCAAGCAGCGCGGAGTCGCACTCGCCCTGACACTCGGACTGAGCTTGTTGATGATCACCTCGTTCGTTCTGCTGGTCTTTGGTCAGGGAATCGGAAACGAGGTGGCCAATCAGCTGGGAATGGGCGACGCATTCACGCTCGCCTGGAACATCGCCCGCTTGCCAGTTCTGCTGATCCTGTTTATGGGTGCGCTGGCGATCCTCTA
>SKTL01000103.1 GCA_007122555.1 Thermomicrobiaceae bacterium
CGATCGAGCAGCCCGGCAACCTGACCGGTATCCGGGTGCGCTGTTGGCTCATCGGCGTGCGGGAAAAGGTGTCCGAAGCCGGGCGTGTTCTGCACCGATGGTTGTGCGAACCGGTGATTGAACTCACCGCGTCGCGCGCCGGCCACGTGCGGCAACACGCCATCGTAGACCTGCCGGTTTTCCTCATCGAGATTCATCCCCAGATAGAGGAAGTGGCGAAGCATTCGTCCGGTCTGGGAGATGCCGAACCCGTAGGCGTGATCGATCGACCCGGCGCACGGATTGTCCGGCGCATCACTGAACCGCAGGAACGCCGCAGCGTCCCTGGCGGCGATCAGCCCGGCGCCGGCGACGGGCGCGTACTCTGTCCGGTAGGTGACTTCGTAGACCTTGCCGGGCTGGAATCCGGACGTAAGGTACATGTATTCCGGATCAGGGACTGGCTGCCCGTTCTCCTCACGAGCGAAGCGCCATTGATCCCGCTGGATCACCTGCGGAGCGCCGAGCTCGGAACTGCGGACCGTCATCACGGCGTCCGGATCGTTCACATCAGCGGCGGGCAATGGTTTGTGGACACGGTCCGCCAGAAGTTTGTGGTTTGTCGGGCCGTTCGGCTGGAATCGAACCAATGTCGTTCCGGAAACACCTTGAGCGACTGGCGGATCGAGTCCCATGAGCGTCTCGCTGCGGTAGACATCCCACTGCCAGCCGATCGAGGCGACGGTGTAGCCGTGGCGCAGGAGAAACCCGTCGCCCGGCGGGATCTCCGCGCTGCTGCCCGGTTCAACCGTGGAGCGGTGGACATACCGCGGGATGAGTTTCCGTCCGCGGTTTGGCAACTCAGCGAAGAGCCGCCGTCCGGCGCGCTGCGGATCTTTCGGGAGGAGCAGTGTCAGATCTCCGGAGAAGTGGACCAGTCCCTGCGTATCGCGCGGGCAGTGCTCCAGATCGACGATTTGGAGGTTGCGCTCGTGATCGGGATTCACCGCATAGTAGGCTATTCCGTCGATCTGTTCGTACCGGCCGGCGTCTCCGAACTCCATGCCGTCGGCGTAGTCTTGCCGGTTCTTGATCTCGAAAGAAACCAGTGCCACGAACGAAATGTCCCTTCATGTCGATGTCGTTCCGGATCAGTGTCGTTGACACTTATACCATCGACGCCGCGCGCCGTCATATCTCGCATGGACGCAGAGAGGGCCGGAACGCCGAAATCCGGCGGTGGTTTCACTCGAGCGGTGCATAGGCGACGGGTTCTCAGACCAGTGGTCAGAGGAATGGGCGACCTGGCCGGGCGACGGCGACGCGACCAATGGCGCTGCGAAAGAAGGAGTGTCAGCAACACCGCGTACGAGTGCAGTCCAGCGGAACGCAATTGTGAGAGTCATGTGATCCGGTTTGGTTGCGCGGATGCTATTATCCCGTTGAGGCGTGCGGGCAGATTGATGAGTGAAGACAGGATCCCGTCATGGCAGTTTCTGTACCGTTTCATATCATCGCCCATCGAGGCGCCAGCGCATATGCGCCGGAAAACACGATGGCGGCCTTCCAGCTGGCGGCCGAGATGGGGATTAACGAGATCGAGACCGATGTCGGCTACACGAGCGACGGATGCCTTATCCTTTTCCACGACAATTCGCTGGATCGCACGACAAACGGGAGCGGCTCGTCGGAAGGTCTCACGCTGGCAGAACTGAAACAGCTCGATGCGGGTTCCTGGGGTATGAAGCCGATGCCCGCTGACTCGTCAGAACCGCCGGTTTCCTGGACCAGGGACTATGCCGGGGAACAACTGATCACGCTCGACGAGCTTCTGGATGAGTTCGGCGACCGCTTCATCTATCACATTGAGATCAAACGACCAGCGCCAGGGCTTGTTGGCGATGTTCTGGCAGCCGCCCGGGAGCGCGATATCCTGGATAGCGTCTACATATCCACCATTAACGATCTTGATTCGATTCTGGAGGCGAAGAGCCTGGAGCCAGGCATCAAGACTGAATGGTCGCCGGTGGAGCGCCTGAAGACCGACGGCCCCGGGACTGTCAGGGAAGCCGCCAGTTACGGCATCACCATGTTTGTGTTCAATTCGGGCAACGTGGATGCAGACCTGGTGCAGCTGGCGCATGATCTCGGCATGGATACCCGGAGCTCCGGCATAAAGAACCGGCAGCAGATGATCGAGTCAGTGGAGGCGGGATGCAACGGCATGACGATCAACTGGCCTGACTGGCTGATTGATTACATGAAGACTCGCAACCGGTAGATCGACCAGCCCGTTCGGTTCCCGCGGCGGCGCGCCCGGCATCGATGCGAGCCGGGCGCAGCCGCCACGCTGATAGACTAGTGATCCTGCATGTCGAATGTGACTGAGATCAGACTGGGGTTAGGCATGTACTCCTCGACATTGACCCGGGCGCGAACCCACTGGTCATCACGAAAGTTCCAGCGGGCGCTCTCACCGTCTTCTTCGATGAACTCATCCTCGACCTCATAGTTGGCGTGAATCGCGTCGCCCATCTCGTCGATGAAATCTTCCAGGTCGCCCTCGCCGAAGACGATGATGACGATCTCCCGACCGTCCTCGGTCTCACCGGATTGGTCTGTCTGTACTCGCAACTGACCGGGCAGCGGCAGGTCGCCCGGAAAACCATCCGGGAGCTCGACATCGCTGTCGGCGTCGTCAGCGGCGGCTACCTCATCATCCGTGGCATTGTCAGTGTCGCCATCATCGACATCGTCGTCGCCGCAGGCAGCCAGTGCGGGCGCCAGCGCGCCGGATGCCAGAAGACCGCTCGCAAGCGTGAGAAAACGGCGTCGAGTGAGCGACATTGCGCAGAATTGTGTTTCGCGTGTTGCGTCTCGAGTAACCATAACGCCTTCCTCATTATGCGCTCCAGTTTGTCCGGGAAGATACTACCACACGTTGATGCAGTGATGAACAGGGACATTCTGGCCAGGACTTGTCGAGGCGCTGTGAGGCTAGGCTAAACGGATTGATCCCGGTCTGCTTGCAATCCGCGGTAGACATCCGGCCGCCGGTTCGCCAGTGATGGGATTCTGGCGCGCGCATCCCGAACGTCGTTGAAATCAATGTCCGCCGTCACCACGCACTCCTTGTCGGGCGCGTCCACCAGGCAGGTACCCGTCGGATGAACTGCGAGGCTGTGGCCATAGGCGATTGTGTCCGGCTCGTGGGGGCCAATCTGTGCTGGCGCCAGGATAAACAGATGATTCTCGACCGCGCGTGCTCGAAGCATCACGTGCCAGTAGTCCTTGCCGGTGGTAACCGTGTTGTTACTCGGCACAAGGATCGCCTCCGCGCCGGCAAGAGCGAGCGTC
>SKTL01000486.1 GCA_007122555.1 Thermomicrobiaceae bacterium
GTGCTGCGCTTGATTCGGGCGCCGCCCGCAGGAACGGCGATCTCCATCGTTCGCACGATTCCCTCGTAGATACAGGCGATCTCGTCATCGGTCAGAGACTCGGCCCTGCGGGCAGGATGAATCCTGGCGTACCAGAGCACCTCATCGACGTAGATATTGCCCAGTCCGGCGACAGTGGTCTGATCAAGCAGAATCGGTTTGATCCGGCCGACATTTCGCCGACGCAATCTGGCCCGGAGATCGTCCAGCGTGAACGCTGGCGAGAGGAGATCCGGCCCCAGGCGAAGGCTCGTCAGGTAGTTTTGCAGCTCGTCATGCGGCAACAGCTGGATCCGGGCGAAGTGGCGAATATCGGTGAAATACAGTTGGGCGTCCTCCGCGAAGTCCAGAACCAGGTGTGTCGACTTATGGGGAAGCTCCGAGTCATAGGCCGGAACAGGATGCCCGGCGACAAACCCCGGAATCCCGTTTCCCCGGGCGATGAACTGGCCGGTCATCTTCATATGGAGGACGATCGCCATCGGCTCGGTCCGCCAGACCATGTACTTGCCATGACGAAATGTATCGTCGATGGTCAAGCCTTGAATCAGGTCGATCGTCAGTCCATATTCAGACGAGACGAGTCCAGGACGGCGCAGGTCGATGTCGAGGATCTCTCGCCCGCGCAACTGCTCATGAATACCCCGTCGGGCTGCCTCGACTTCGGGAAGTTCCGGCACGACCGTCGTTCTCCGTTTCCTGTTGTACAACGGGTAGTCGCCGGCGGCTCAGCTATCGCCGCCCGGTTGTCCGGACGAACCGCGGCGTTGTTCGGTTTCGTCCGGATCAGTCTCTCGCTCTTCGTCGTCGTTTCGGTCCTGACTGTTGATCTGATCATGGGTCAGGAATTGCCCGAAAATGCCGCGCCAGTCTAGCGAGGATGTCGCCATCCCGGCCGGCGCCATTTGGATCTGTCGCTGGCGTTCCCGGATGAGATCACCGATGACCACCTGAAGTCCGGCGGCAATCGGGATGGCTAACAACGCCCCGAGCACGCCCATGTAGACACCCCCGGCCAGTACGGCCACGAATACGGTCAACGGCGAAAGCCCGATTGTTCCCTTCATAATTCGCGGCACCAGAATGGTGTTTTCGGCAAGCTGCAGAAACGCCAGAGCAATGGCCAGGATGAGCGCCTTTTCCCACGAATCGAGCAGAGCGACCATGACGGCCGGAATCGCGCCGACCCACGGCCCCAGAATCGGAATCAGCTCCATAACTCCGGCCAGCAGCGCAAGCAGGAACCAGAAGCGCACATCCAGGATGTAATAGATTAACCCCGCGGCTACGCCGATGATCAGACACAGGAGTAACTGGCCGCGCAGCCAGCCGCCGACCTTGAGCTCCACATCTTCCCAGATACGGGTGACGCGTTGCTGGGCATTGTCATCCAGCTGAGCGAGCAGGAGCTGCCTGATGAGACTCTTTTCCATTAACCAGTAGAAGCCAATAACGAACATCGACACGAGGCCGAGACCGACAGCGGCAACCTGACCGACCGCATCCAGCGCCACGCCACCCGGCGGCGGCGGCGGATTCTCGAGCTGGAAACTGAGTCGGGTCAGGAGTCGATATCCGGAGCCGGAGAGGATCGGGTTGTCGCTAGCGCGCCAGTTGTCCGCCACCTGTTCGATCAGGTCGGGCGCTTGACGGCCGAACGCCTGCGTTTCCTGGGTGATCAATGGGACGAACACGACACCGAGCACAATCAGGCTGGCGAGAATCGAGGCATAGATCCCGAGAATTCCGGCGGCCCTGGGAACGCCTCGGTTTTCGAGTCTGCGAAGCGGTTTTTCGATGATCGTTGCAAACAGCAGGGCGAGGATAACGAGCAGCACAATAACCTGCACCTGCACAAGCAGGTAGAAGACCAGGAGCACCACGAGCAGCTTCAGCGCTGTCAAGTGACGGATTCGCGATGATTGATCCGGTCGGCGCTCGTTCATCCTGCCGCTCTTCTCGATGCGACGCCGAATCGTCGCCTGTGGATGAGACTACGTGGTCGAACCGGCAACCGGGGAGCGAAGCCGCAACCGTTTCCAGTCGACTTTCCAGAGCACCGGATCCATCGGATCGACGTCCTGACGCGGATCCATCGAATTCCATACGGTCGGAAACGCGAAGACGTCGCGCTCGTCGATCCGGACACGACGCGTCGCGCCGCCCATACGATGGACCGGGAAGATCTCCCGCGGCGGTTTGCTGATCACTTCGGCCTGGAACCAGCCATGTTCCCGGCATTCACCGGCATGGATCTCCCAGCGCAAATGTGCGGTGACATCACCGATTTGCTTCACGCGCGTGTTGTTCAAGTCACCGTCGCAGATCGGGCAGCGAAGCGGTGTCCGGGTACCGGATTGCATTGCGTCTTGTCTCCTTCAGCCGCGTTGAACTCTCGCCTCAGCCGGAAGGCCCTTAATGGCAACATCCTACCATAGGGATTTAAGCGAAAACCGGATGATGCGATAACAGTTCCGGGTCACTTGCACGGGGAGCGAACCAGCGGTAGAGTGCCTCTATCGGGGACAACCAGTCGTTTAGAACCTGAGGAGTCAATCCGTGATCTACGAGAAACTCGGGGTGCGCCCGGTGATCAACGCATCGGCAACGCTGACGAAGCTTGGCGGTTCACTGATGCCGGAGCCGGTAGTCGAGGCAATGCGGCAGGCGTCCGCCAGTTTTATAGATCTGCACGAGTTCCAGGAGCTTGCCGGCCAGCGGATCGCCGAACTGACCAACAACGAGGCAGCCTATATTTCGAGCGGAGCCGCAGCTGGCATTACGCTCACGGTTGCTACCTGTGTTGCCGGCATCGAGCCGGACGACCGGTATGTGTTTCCCCAGCTCGAAGGCATCGAACGTAACGAGGTCTTGTGCCGACCCGATCAGCCGAGCCCGTATCGGTACGCGGCGAATCTGACCGGGGCGAAGATCGTCGAAGTTGGCGGCGATCTTGATGAGTTTATTGGGGCGATCAATGCCCGGACCGCCTGCATTCTCTGGTTTGCCGGAGCCCTGGCGTCAACTTCCCCCCCGCTTGAGGACGTCATTCGGGAAGCGAAGAAGTACCGCGTTCCGGTGATTGTTGACGCCGCCGCGCAGATTCCGCCGCTCAGCAACCTCTGGTACTTCACCAGGGAACTCGGCGCCGACGCCGCAATTTTCAGTGGTGGTAAGGGCTTGCGTGGACCGCAGGTCAGCGGGTTGATTCTGGGTCGCAAGGACATCATCAAAGGCTGCAGAGTGCACGGTGCGCCGAACCACGCCATCGGCCGGCCGATGAAGGTTGGCAAAGA
>SKTL01000140.1 GCA_007122555.1 Thermomicrobiaceae bacterium
CGAATCCCGAATGCTGACGCGCTCCAGCGCCATCACGCGCCGGCGCACCAGCCACTCAATCAGCTCCCGGCTCATGCTGAACATCTCCGGGCCCTGGTAGGCGAATCGCTCGGACCATCCGGCCGCGGTCAGCCACATAACGTCTTGTGGCCAGCGGATTGGTTGAGCGTCATGGTCGATCAGCTCTTGTTTGAACCCGGGGAAGATCAGCTCCAGCGCTTGCCAGCCGCGCGGCAGAAGCAGGTGGACGTGCCGCGATTGCGGCGCTCCTCTGCGGAACTCCGGTTCGTCTGGCAGGGAATCGCGGTCGAGAATGGTGACCCGGCCGAAATAACTGGCGAGTACGCCAGCTGCTGTCAGACCGGACATACTGGCGCCGATGACGATAGCGTGGGACCCCAGCCGTTGTTCAGCGACGGCGTTAACCATCTCCGGCAACCTCCCTCGATGATCCCGTTTCTTAGTGTGGCGTTGCGGGATTCTAACAACTCAAGGAGATGAGGTAAAAGGTTGCCGGTGGGAGAGATTGCACGGAACGCTACTCGCAACCACGTGATGCGAGCGAGAGCGGGTGCGTTCGCACTAGCTGCTGTCGGTCATCGAGCGCTGCAGTAACGCGGTGCTGTAGAACTCGTAGGATGCCGCGGTGTCCGGAACGTCGAGCAGATGGACTGTAAATCGGGCGGGAACGCCGTTGTCGGGCAGTTCATCGGCGAAAAACGAGCTATAGGCGGCGGCGTAGGCTTTTTTCAGGCGGTCCTGCTCGGCAGCGTAACCAACAGGGTCGACCATCGGGTTCGGCGACTTCGGCGCGCATCCAAAGGCGTGGACTTCGATGAAATCTACATCTCTGAGAGAGTTGCAGATGCCGGCGTCCTGCAGCCATTTCTCCCAGCTCCGAAAGACCAGCGGGATCTCCTGTTCCGGCTCCATGGAGACGAGCTCGTCGCGTTCCAGAACGCCCTTGGCCGAGTAGCCGCCGGTGAGGCCGGCGAAGTAGATTTTCAGATCGCCGTCGGGCAGGTCTTCGGTTACGAGAGCGGAAAGTACGGGCCGATCCCCCATCGAGTAATAGGTCAGTTTGCCTCGTTTCTTGACGTTGAAGGGCATCGCTTCTCCTGTCCTTTCACCCGGTTGGGGCGAATCGATTGGCGGCGCGGACTGGTGGTTGATGCGCCCGCACCGCTATTCCCGACTGGGGAGGGAATGACCCCTCCCCGGGCTGCCACTAGCTTCACGGGAGTGTTCGACGAAACTTTGACATGGGCTCTCGTCCGAGCTGATTCGCAAGCCAGGCGTCAATCGAATCGTTGTCGGTTCCTCCACGGTGGGTCACACGGTATTCTTCGACCGCTCCGCCAATCTGATCTTTCAAGGGCTGGAGCCACTCCGGGCCGCCAACGGCGCCGCCGTCTCCCACTGACAGCAACGTTCGCGCGGTGATGGTCGAGACGTGATGAACAGGGTCGAAAAAGGCCAGCGTCCCGGCGACCGAATCTGATTGCTCCGGAAAGGCGCGGAGGTAGTCATTGAGCTCCTCGACCGGATAGGCGGAGGTCCTCTCGCGATTCTCCATAAGCCGATAGAACATCAACCCGGCAGCGTGCACGAAACTGAAACCTGGCCGCCGGGCTGCTGTGATCAACGCCAGATCATCGCCGGTGATAGCAATCCGGCTGGAATCGACTTCTGGCCGGTTCTGAAGAAACTCCGCGCCACGCAAGCAATCGGCGAGGATCGACCGGTAGATGTACGTCGCTTTGCTGGCGATACCGTCGGTGAGCAGTCCGGGGTAGGCAGCCGCCCAGGGGCTGTCGGTGAGGCGCTGCCCGCGGTGCATGAGCGTAAACATGACATAACGCTTGCGGTCGTTGTAGTCGGGTACGTGATTGACCGATCCGTACTTCGGCGTCTGCATGATCGCCGGAAACGGACCGTCGCCATGGGGAATGCTGAGGTAGCCGCCGATACGGTAGGGTCCGATGCTGGTGATCTTCGCCCAGTAGACCGTGCAGAAATGGGTGGTGCGCATCGGAATTGCTTCGAGTTCGGGACGCGCAGGAACGGCGGCCAGTTCGGCATCGATCGCGTTCCAGTAGTCGCTAAAACCAGTTGGTTGTTGGCTCACAGGATTCTCCTATCCGACCGTCGTTTCGGCACGATGCGCGGGCGCGCCGGGCTGCAGATGCTTCGCCAGAAACGCTTCGATTTCGGCCATTTCCCAGAAGGCGCCGGCGTCGTGGGCGCAGTTTTCAGCGGTGTGAAGTGTCTTCTCGCAATTCATCGCGTTGAATACGGCGAATCCAGTTTCCGGCGGACAGACGTCATCTTCGAGTCCGATATAGACGAGCATCGGCGCCTTGATCATCGGCGCGAAGTTGTTTCCGTCGAAATACTCCAGCGTCTCACGCACCTGTCGCTCGCGCTCAGGGTAGAGGCGGAGATACTCGTTGATCTCTTCGTAGGGATAGGAGTGAGTAAGCGCGGCGGCTTCCATGAATCCGCAGAGATACGGCGCCCCGGCAGCGCCGCAGGTAATCACGTCTGAACGCAGCGCAGCGGTCGTGATCGTTAGCGCGCCTCCCTGACTGGAACCGTGGACACCGATCCGGGAGTGGTCGATCTCGGATCGTGTCAGCGCGAAGTCCACCGCGCGGCAGGCGTCGATGTAAAACCCCCTGTAGGAGTACGTGTTCTTGTCGACGATATTGTGGACCAGCAGACCAGGATACCCGGGATTGAACTGGTCGTTTGATCGCAGCTTGCCTCGCGGGGCGACGCCTATCGCCGCATAGCCCTGCTTTGCCCAGGACTTCGGCAATGTCGGTTCCGAAACGTAGCCTGGAACGATCAACAGACCCGGGTAGGGAGGCGGTAGATACGATTCCTTCGGGACGCAATACCACCCTGCGATTCTCACGCCGTCAAGACTGTCGTAGCCGATTTCGTAGACATCGACTTCGTCGGTGGAGCGCATCGGGATATGCTCTACGGTGGGATTGAGCGGGATTTCGCCAACCTCGGCAAGCAGCCCGTTCCAGAAGTCATCGAAATCTCCAGGGCGCTGGACGCTTGAGACGAACGTCTCCGGACTGCGTTCGGTCGCTGGCATTCGCACAGCTCCTTTCAGAGGGGTTGATTCAGCGATTTTCCGACGGTATCAATCATCGGAAGGGTCATGAACCCATAGTTGTAGACATCGATTCCGTCGACACCACTTTCCTTCCATGCAGCGATTCGCGAGGCTGCCTGTCCTGGGTGATCGGCGTCAGGCGAGATGGCGCGAACCATGCCAAAGACCGGGCGGTCGCTCATCAATTCCTTCAACGTCG
>SKTL01000037.1 GCA_007122555.1 Thermomicrobiaceae bacterium
GGTCCCGCGCCCTCGGAGCGCGGGACCGCGGACCGAAGCCGCACGAGGGGCGGGTCCGTACTGGCCCGCCCCTCGGTGGTTGCCTCCGAGCGCCCACACAGCTCCTCCACCTGGAACACGAGCGAAGCGAGGCATGGCCGCGCAAGGTATGCGTCGGGCGGGTGGGCGTAATGCGCCGCTGATCTCATCGAGGGCGGGGTCTGGCCGTGGCCGGACCGCTCATCGTGCGTCGGGCCTGTCGCATGGTCCACAGGCGGTGGATCGACCGTCCCAGGGGGGTGGGGAGCTGCGAAGCTGGCCGCTGCCGTGGAGCGCCACATCAGGAGGCAAGGTGTACGCTAGGTGTATGGCCAGGACCCGGACGAACATCGAGATCGACGACGATCACCTCGCCGAGGTGATGCGCCGCTACGGCCTCAAGACCAAGACCGAGGCGGTCGATCTCGCCCTGCGTTCACTTGCCTCCCAGCCGATGACCCGCGAGGAGGCGCTCGAGATGCGGGGTGCTGGCGCGATCGGCACGCCACCCGCTGATGAACGCCCGGCCAACGCCGGTGGCTCGTGATCCTGTGCGACACCTCAGCGTGGGTCGAGTACGACCGCGCGACCGAGAGCGATGTCGACCGTCGCCTCACCGAGCTGATCTCCACGGGAGGTCCGGTGCGCGTGACCGAGCCGGTGGTCGCCGAGGTCGTTGCGGGAGCCCGCGACGACGCTAGTGAGGTGCGGCTACGTCGACTGCTGGCGAGGTTCCCACTGTTGCGCTGCGACGCAGCCGTCGACCTCGATGCAGCCGCGCGGCTCTACCGACTCTGTCGGCGCAACGGCATCACCCCGCGCGGGCTGACGGACTGCCTGATCGCCGCCGTGGCGCTCCGCCATGGTGCGAGCGTGTTGGCCGCGGACGGTGACTTCCATCAGCTCGCGACGATCGTCGAGATCCACCTCGATGAGGGCTGAGGGTGTGTTTGGGCGATTCGTCGCGTCCGACGGGCGCCGCACGCTGGTCATCGTCGAGACATGGGTGAGTGTCGGGCCCGGATGGGCCCTGCCCGAGGGCCAGAACTGGCCTTCACCAGGGCTCTGTGGTAGGTGCTCGTCCTCGATCGCGAGATGCGTGTTGCCGTCCTCGTCTTGGGCGTACACCTCCATGAGTTGTGGGACGTGACCGCAGAACGCGGCGATCACGGGATGGCCGCCCCAGTCCGGCACGAACCGGTGGCCGGGACGCACGGGCGCGAAGGGCCCATCGACCTCGGTGAGGAACGGCTCGACCTCGACGAGTCCGTCGTTGGTCCAGTGCCCGAGCTGTCCCATCTCGTCCGCGTAGTCCCCGGCCTAGCCCACGTAGGGAACGCGCAGGGTCGCAGCATCATCACGCTTCGGTGCGAACGTGAGGTATCCGCCGTACTGATGGATGGGCAGGCCCGTGGTCCCACCTCCCAGCCGCACGACTGCGACGACCGGACAGGTTCGTGCGCTGCACGCGCTGTGCCGATGACCGACACCCTCCGGACCTAGCCTCGGCGGTGGTGAGGGCAGGTGGTGGGTGTGCCGCCCCGGGCTCCGGGGAGGATGTGGGAGACCGCGCACCGCTGTATCTCTATGGCGGTCGCTGGAGTTCGTCAAGGCCGCCCCCAAGTACCTGTCGTCACAACGAGCACGACCGACCCCGAGTGAGGTGGCCAAGCATGCGAACGAGTCCATCATCCCCATCGTTCCACGAAGGAATCCCACCGACGCCCTCGGACACCAGCAGGGGTGGCCCCACCCGTAGGCGTCGCCTGTTGGCTATCAGTCTCACGCTCATCCTCGTCGCGGGGCTCGGTACGGCCAGCCTCGCCGATGTGTCGCCGCCATCGGGCGACTTCACCGAGGACCCGGCGCCGCCAGCGGAGACCGATGACGACTACGTCATCGTGACCTTCGGTGCCCCGCCAGCAGCAGCGCACGTCGACGAGGTCCCGGGTCACGAGCGCACGAAGGCAGAACCCGGAGAGCGCCTCAACCCCCGCGCAGGGGAGGTCCGGGCCTACGCCGCTACGCTGCGCGGACACCAAGCGGAGTTCCGTGACTGGCTGGCGCAGCGTCATCCGAGAGCCGAGGTGATCCGCGACTACCAACTCGTCGCGAACGCGGTCGCGGTAGAGCGCAACGGCGCACCGATGCAGCAGTTGCGTCGCGGGCCGGGGGTGGCCGACGTGCAGCCGGCAGCCCTGTATCGGCCGACGATGAACGCAAGCGTCGACCTCATTGACGCACCGGGCCTCTGGGAGGTGGTCGACGGCGGACGTGCCGCAGCGGGCACTGGTATCAACGTCGCGGTCGTCGATTCGGGAATCGACTACTCGCACCCCTTCTTCTGGTGCAAGGACCTGGACACCGTGGTCCAACGCCTGTACTACTCGGGCGAGTTGCCTGACCACGTGCTCCCGGATGTTCCCGACGGCACGCCAGAGGACATGTGGACCCCGCACGGCACCCACGTCGCCGGCACCATCGGTGGCTGCCCGGTCCCACTGCCTCCCTTCGCCCCGATGTGGAGCGGCATCGCGCCGGCGGCCGCGCTGCACGACTACAACGTGTTCCCGGCCCGCGGCGTCGGGTTCGCCCACCGCGGTGGTAGCGCGTTCAGCCACGACATCGTGGCGGCGCTCGAGGACGCGGTCGCTGACGGGATGCACGTCATCAACATGAGCCTCGGCGGTACCCAGCAGGGTCCGAACGACCTGCTCGAGCAGGCGACCAACGCGGCCGTGGATGCGGGTGTGGTGGTCGTGACCTCGGCCGGCAACTCCGGGCCGGGTGACGCCACGATCACGTCGCCGGCCAGCGCGGAGAAGGCGATCAGCGTGGCGGCGAGCACCAACAGTCAGATCTTCGGTGTCGAGGTCACGGTCGGTGACGAGACGTACCCGGCCGCGATCGGTCACTTCGGTCCTGCGGAGCAGACGGAGGGAGACCTCGCGGTCTGGGCTGATGAAGCGGACGGCGACACCCTCGCGTGTGAGCCCATCGGAGACGGCGTCTTCGAAGCTGACGAGATCGTCCTGATCGAGCGGGGCGCCTGCACCTTCACGACGAAGGTGCGCAACGCCGAGGCAGCCGGTGCCGGTGGGGTACTGATGTACAACAACGTCGCTGGCCCGCCGACCTTCGTCGCTCACGACGGGACCGAGTCGTTCCCCAAGATTCCCGCGGTGATGGTCAGTGCCGAGGCCGGGGGCGAGATCCTCGATGCACTCGATGGACTCGAGGCGGACGAGACGCTTCCGGTGACGCTTCCGTCTGAGGACGACGCGACCCTCATCAGCGATGACGACTTCGCCAAC
>SKTL01000520.1 GCA_007122555.1 Thermomicrobiaceae bacterium
AAAGTGCTCGAAGCATTGAAAAAGAGCGACGGGTTGACCGCAGACCAGCTCGCCGATCTCATCGGCGTGACATCGATGGCTGTCCGCAAACATCTCGCCGCGCTCGAGCGCGACGGTTACGTTGAAACAACCATCTCCAGACGTTCAGTCGGCCGTCCGGCGCATCTCTACCGGGTTTCGCCGCGCGCTGAAGGCGTTTTTCCCAAGCACTACGATGCCGTCATCTCCGATCTTCTGGAAGATCTGGTCGAGATCGACGGTGTCGAGAAAGTCGAAGCCCTGCTCGCCAAACGTGGCGAACGGACAAAGCGCGTCCTTCGCCGGTACATCGATCCGCATGCGCCGCTTGAGGAGCGCGTTGCCGGTCTGACCAGAGGCATGGACGAGATCGGATATCTGGCATGCTGGGAGTCGGTCGGTGACAGTCGCTTCATGATCAAACTCTACAACTGCGCGATTGATCTGGTGGCTGAACAATTCCCGGCGGTCTGCCGCCATGAGGCGAATATGTTTCGCGATGTTCTCGACGCAGACGTCGACCGCAGTTGCCACATGCTCACCGGTGATCACATGTGCAGTTATCTCGTTCAGGAACGCGATCCATCCGCCACGCCTCGAATCTCCCTCACGGCCGCCGAATCGATGGATGCCCGATAGTTATCCTCCAAGACTGGCCATGAAGCCGAGCACGATGATCGCCAGCATAACGACGACACACATCAACAAACCGAACATCATACCGAGAATCGCCGCCCGCCGGGTGTCTGATTGGCGGCTGAATCGGCGAAAGAGCTGATCCACGATCTCGTTGATGCGCTGCACGGTGCGTCCTCCCGGCGTGATGACTCGTCCTGAATGCCCGTCTGGGCTATCATACGGCAACACGGCGTCACCATCTGAACGGGGGCCGGCATGGCCGTTTCCGAAGTTGCCGAACTCGCAACGCGCATTCTCGATAACGTTGACCGGATCATCATCGGCAAGCGCACAGTCGCCGAACGCATGCTGGTGGCGCTTCTCTGCGAACGCCACGTCCTGGTTGAAGATATCCCCGGTGTCGGGAAGACAACCCTGGCGCGAGCAATCGCCCGCTCAATCGGCGGCGAATTCCGGCGAATTCAGTTCACGCCGGATCTGCTCCCATCCGATGTCAGCGGAATCTCCTACTATAATCAGAAGACCGGCGAGTTCAATTTCCGGCACGGACCAGTCTTCAGCAACATCCTGCTGGCCGATGAGATCAACCGGGCAACCCCGCGGACGCAGTCCGCCCTGCTCGAAGCCATGGAAGAACGCACCGTCACCATTGAGGGCGACACGATGCCGCTTCCCCGCCCGTTTCTGGTGCTTGCGACCGAGAATCCAGTCGAGCTGGAAGGAACCTTTCCGCTACCGGAAGCGCAGATGGATCGTTTCCTCATTCGACTTCGCATCGGCTACCCGGAAGATGAAGACGCCGAGCTCGCCATAATGGAGCGGTACCGTCAGCAACATCCGCTCGAAGACCTGACCCCGGTATCCTCACCCGAGGATCTTCTTGCCGCGATGCGCCAGTGCCGGGAAGTGTTCGTCGACACCGAGCTGCGCCGGTATCTGGCCCGGATCGTTCGAGCAACACGGCAAGCCGATGCGGTCAGCCTCGGGGTCAGCCCGCGCGGCACGCTCGGATTGTTCCTCGCCAGTCAGGCGCTCGCCGCCGTGCGCGGCAGAGAGTATGTCCTGCCGGACGACATTCGGGAGCTCGCCGGACCGGTCATGGAACACCGCATCCTGCTGAACCCGGAAGCCCGGCTGCGAGGTCGCACCGGGAGCGACGTTCTTCAGGAAATCATCGAATCTGTCGAAGTTCCAGTCGAGCAGTTGTAGATTCACCTGTTGTCATCAGTCGACGAAATGGCGCGGGAGCCGAACCGTGACCAGACCGATCCGAAGTCACTTTTTCAACGCAATCTGGCTCTACTCAGCCGGGGGACTGCTGCTGATCGGCATGGTCATCAGTCAACCGGCCATCAGTCTCCTTGCTGCAACCGTGTTTGCAACCGCCGGCGCAAGCTGGCTCTGGACCCGCCAGGCGAATGCCGGTCTTCACTATGACCGACGCCTCTCTGAAACCCGGGCGTTTCGCGGCGAGCATCTGACGGTCACCTTCAAACTCGAGAACCGGAGCTGGCTACCGCTAGCCTGGGTCGAGGTGGACGAGCATGTCTCCGATCGCGTCAGGCCGCGGGATGTCTCGCAGCTGCCGTCAGATCGTGTCGGAGCGACGACGATCCGCCATTCAACGCCGTTGCGCTGGAAACAGCGAGTAACCTGGACCGTGAACCTCGAGTGTCAGGAACGCGGGGCGCATCTGCTTGGACCTTCGAGTATCCGATCTGGAGACCCGTTCGGATTCTTCACCCGTCAGGCAACGATTGACGCCGTCACCCCGTTTCTGGTGTACCCGGATATCGTTCCGCTGCAGGAGATGTCCTTCCCGCCGGATTTCCCCTTCGGCTCCAGGCGGGTGCCGCAGCACCTGCTGACTGATCCGGTCCACGTGATCGGCGTGCGAGATTACGCCCCGGATGATTCCACCCGGCACATTCACTGGAAGGCGTCGGCGCGGCTGCAGCAACCGCAGGTCAAAGTGTTCGAACCGACTGTGGAACTGCAGCTCGGACTCTTTCTGAACCTCGATACGTTCGAGCGCTACTGGGAAGGGATGGACTCGGTCCGGGCGGAAAGCGCTATCATCGCTGCGGCTTCGATCGCGTCCCGGACACTGGAGCAGCGAGCGCTTCTCGGCCTGTCCGCCAACGCGGTGATGACCGGCTCTGATCAGAATCTCCGCATCCCGCCCGGTCGCGGCGCCCGACAGCTGGAATCGGTGCTTGAAGGACTGGCCCGCCTGTCACCGATGGCGGTCAGCAACTTCCCGCGCCTGCTGACGACTGAAGCACGTCGCTATCCGGCAGGCAGTACGATTGTGGTCATCGCCTGCATCATGACCGATGCGCTCGAAATCGCGCTGCAGACGCTGCTCGAGAACGGTCAGCGAGTGGTGTTGATCCGGGTAGGAGAGGTTCGTGTTCCGGAACTCTCCCGTCTCGAAATCATTACCGTTCCAGACAACCTCTCCGAACGAAAACGAACGACGCGCCATCGCTACGCCAGGACAATTCGGTCGGGAGCGATGACATATGGACCCTAGCCGCGTGATGTCCAGAATCCACCCCTGGGCGCAACCGCTGCGGGAACTGTCCCTGCGGCGCGAAGTTCTGGCGCTGCTGCTCATCTTCGCGGAAACGATGATCGTCTATGTCTTCGCCGGAACCTTGCTGGCCG
>SKTL01000371.1 GCA_007122555.1 Thermomicrobiaceae bacterium
AACACGCTGGGTCGTGAAATCTCACCGTTCAGGTACTTTGCCATGCACTCCGCGGCTTCGACTCCTCGTTCCCAGGCATCGATGTGGGGGTTGGTGTTGTAGGCGAACACCGCGTCAACAACATCGCAGAATTCCGGGGTGATGTTTCCGTGCAGGTCCAGCTCGACAATCAGCGGCGTATCAGGTCCGATAACATCCCGAACCGCCATGCAGAGGTCGCCCTCAGCGTCCGGAGCGTTCTTCGCCAGCATCGCCCCGTGCAGGTGGAGCAGCACCCCGTCGAACGGTCCTTCGGACTTGAGGCGGTCGATCATCCTGCCCTTGAGTTCGTCATACGCATCGGCGTCGACGTTCGCCGACGGTGTCGCGCCGGCGGCAACGGTTCCAACCATCGTCCAGCCGTGTTGCTGGCCGACGTCGATGAATCCGCCGATCCCGGTCTTGCGGCCGGTCATGGCGTCAATAACATCCTGCCCGTCCAGTACGCCGATGCGCTCTTCGGCAAACGACGCGAGCGTAGTTGGTATCGGAGAGAACGTGTTCGTTTCGTGCGAGATCATGCCGGTGGCGATTCGCATGACGTGGGACCCTTTCTGCCTTTGCGCTCAACACTCGTCCACGTCACGATAACAGAATCAGGGCCGTCTGGCTTAGTGAGTTGCATTCAGACGACGACCGGCTGGATTCCCGAGTCGTATCGGGCGATCCTGCCGGTCTGCGTTCGTCGGAATTGAAGCGCGGATTGAAGTCCTAGCTCGCGCCCTGCAGTTTCTCATCCGCAATGCGAACGAGCGAATCGAAATCAACGTCGCTCATGCCGAAGATGTCGAAGTACATCAGCATCGTGACATATTCGCCTCGCTGAAGGACGACCAGATCAAAGTCGAACTCACCGAACATGTCCATCATCGCGGCTTCTTCTTCGCTGAGACCCTCGAACGTGAGCCCGAGCTTAATGGCGAAGGCGTCATCGCCCACGCCCTCCATCGGAACCTCTTCGATGGTGAACGTGACTTCGTCGCCAAACTCGTCGGTCTCGGTCCACTCTTCGCAGCCAAAGAGCTCGCGCATGACGCTCATGGCTTCTTCAGCGTCCGCAGCTGAGCCCATCTGCATCAGATTCTGGAACAAATATGGGCCTAGCTCGGAGCCTTCGAATTCACGATCGGTTTCGGCGACCGGTTCAATCGACTCATCCAGCGGTTCAATTCCGCACGGGGCGTCGAACGGATCGTCAGAAACATCGGCGGCAAACTCGTCGTCATCAAGAAAATCATCGTCGACCTGCATCCAGCCTTCAGGGAGATCATCAAGGCTGATCAGCAGCGCCTCGAGATCGCCGTTATCCCGGGCTGTGCGCGGATCATCGTCCGCATCGTCAGCCTCTTCTTCTACTGGCTCCGGTGTTGCGGTCGGCTCCGGTTCCGGGGTCTCGGTTGGTTCCGGTTCCGGGGTCTCAGTCGGTTCCGGTTCAGGCGTCTCGGTCGGTTCGACTTCAGCGGCCGTATCTTCTTCGACGGGGGCATCGTCGGTAGCGTCATCGTCGCCACACGCGGCGACCAGCAGCAACATCGCACTCAGAACGATAAGTAGAATCCAGGAACGCATTCCAAATCCCTTTCAAGAAAAAGTCGCGCAGGTCTGCCGATTCGGGGCGATGAATCGGGCTTTCCCGTTACCGTGAGAATCCGATCGTTCTTCCGGGCTCTCGCCTCTTAGTATCGGTCGTTGGACGATCAACGTCAATGTTTTAAGGTACTGAATATCAGGATGAGCCATCCTTCCGCGGCCGAAGGATTTTGTGTATCTCAATCGCTGCGACAATCGAAAGCGCCATCGGAATGATGTACATCCACGCGGTGAATGAGATGGGCTCGACGCGCAGGACGAATTGGGCAGCTGGGAAGTACAGTGCTCCAACATGAATCAGGAATGCGCCAACGGCCGCAAGCAAGAGGAATCGGTTGGAGAAGGGGCTTATGCGGAAGACTGATCGATAGTCTGAACGGGCGTTTCCGACGTGAAACATCTGAAACACGACCATCGTTGTCAGGGCGACGCTCTGGGCCTGAGTCAAAGATCCGCTTCGGTCAAGCTCCCACCAGAACATCACCAGCGTTCCGGCGCTCAGGATCAACCCTGTGATGATGCTCCGTTCCCAGAGCAGGGGAGAAATGATGCCTTCATTCCGGTCGCGAGGCTTTCGCTTCAGCACGTCCGGTTCTCCGGGTTCGAACGCGAGAGCGAGATCCTGAAGTCCTTTGGTAACCAGGTTCAGCCACAGCAGTTGCGCCGGGACGAATGGCAGCGGCCAGCGCAGGACAAGCGCCGCCAGGATCGTCAGTGTTGCTGCGATTCCAGTTGATATGAGAAAGAACGTGACTTTCCGAACATTATCAAATGTAATCCGGCCCTGTTCTACCGCTCCATAGATGCTGACGAAGTTGTCATCCGCCAGCACCATGTCCGACGCTTCCCGCGCGACATCCGTGCCGCTCTTACCCATTGCGATGCCGATATCCGCGGCCTGAAGCGCCGGAGCGTCGTTGACGCCGTCTCCGGTTACCGCTACGACGTGTCCGTTGTCGCGACAGGCGTCGGCAATCCTGAGTTTGTGCTGGGGCGATACCCGGGCGAAGATGGATATCTCTTCGACTGCGTCGCGAAGCTCATGGTCAGTCATCGCCTCCAGGTCTGATCCGGTCAGGACGGCGCCGTCGCTGTCAGAGATTCCCAGATCTCGCGCGATTGAACTGGCCGTTGACGCATGGTCGCCGGTAATCATAATGACGCGGATGCCCGCATTCTGACAGCCGGCAATCGCCTCCTGGACGCCTTCTCGCGGCGGGTCCACCAGTCCATAGAGTCCGGCCAGGGACAATTCTTCAGGCTCAGGGAGTCCGTTCTCCGGGACGTTACCCGGGTGAACGTCAATGACCGCCGCGGCAAGGACGCGGAGCCCGCGAGACGCCATCTCAGCGGCGGCATCCTCGACGAGAGCCTTATCCAGCGGCGCCGCCTGACCGTCCCGAATCATCGTGCTGGACATTTCGAGCACGCGCTCCGGGGCGCCCTTTACGAAGACCCTTGACGTTCCATTCGTGGCCCGCAGACTGGCGGAATACTGCAGGTCCGGCTCGAACGGCGTTTCTGCGCGGGTTGTGAATCGAGCACGAACGTCGGCGGGATCAATCCCCAGATCAATGGCGATGTCGATCAACGCAACTTCGGTGGGATCACCAATCGCATACGGAGACCCGTTCTTTCGGTGAACCGTGGCTTCGTTGGTCAGGACTCCGGTCATCACGGTAG
>SKTL01000464.1 GCA_007122555.1 Thermomicrobiaceae bacterium
GACAGTATCGGATGGGATTTTAACCCGAATGAACTGAAATGAATCCAAATGAATCAAAATACACTGAAAAGATCTTTAGCAAGGTTCCAGAGCTATGGGGATTAATGATGCAAAGTACCCCTGTAGCCCTTATAAGTGGTAATTCCCGAATGTACTTCTATAAAACATGGTTTCACACACAGGCTATATACTGGGCGGATTTTGATTTTCAATGTTTAACATGAAAGGTCAAATTTTTGCGGCCGGGGCTAAAAAATTTTTCAAACATCGTTTCCACCATGGCTTATTTTGCAGTTTACACTTAAATCTGCTAAATATAGGCTGAATTGCCTATCATTTATGGTTCTCAGTTGTATCTTACCTAAATTTGTCATTTGTCTTTATAAAGAACGTGGGTGGTCCTGCAAAGAAAGACAGAGAAAGGCAGATGTATGTATGATGGTGAGGAGACGGATTAGATTAAGCCCATGCCTGGAAGATATATGGTTCTGAAGGGATAAGGGTAGCTTGTCAGGGAACGAAGACTCTTTCGAACGCTCTATAGGGAAAACATTGGTGGGCAGACCAGGTAGTGAGGTTTTCTTGAACAAACTTTAGAAATCCTTAGACTTTTCATCTTAAAGATAAGGAAATCTTACCTTAATATTAAGGAAAAACCTTATTTACTAATGGCTAGAAATATTATACAGGGTTTATGAGCAAGTATCTCCACAAAATTAATATCCTTCACAATTCCTAAAATGTAAAAACCTAAGGATGGGATTATGGTGTTTAAAATGCTTGGATAATGCCTCTGTTTTGGATTTATATCCTTGTGGAGGCTTTTGAGTTATTACTAAAAAACAGGTGCTTCCGTCGTATTTTGCCTTGGGATATAAAAACCTTACATTTACTTTCATTAACTTTAAACTCCCTAAATCATATTAGATAAGGATGGGAAGCTGATAGAAACGTTTACAGCATGAGGACCCGAAAAAGGAGGCCAAAATGGAATCAGCTTACAAAAAAGTGCTTCATATCTCTGACACTCATATTTTCCCTCACAGGCTTGCCAACAGAGATAGCTTAAGAAATTTCTGCCAAGCCGTTGCAAATAAATTTGACGCTGACAAATGGATTGTTCTAATTACCGGAGATATTGTTGATGGAGCTCATATGCAAGGTTCCATCAATAGAGAATACAGTAATGCACGGTACGCGTTGCGACCTTTAATTCAGAAGAGCTTCGAAATCCGCATGGTGCCGGGGAATCATGACTTTGGTTATCTGGGCAATGTTTACAACAAGAGAAATGAAGACAGGTATAACAAGTTCTACCTTGATGTGTGCAAAAGCAATGTTGTTTTCCCTGATAAGATCGATTATGACTCTTCCGATGGAGTCGATGGATGGTCGTTGATATTATTGAATTCAAATTATCGAACAAACCAACCGAATTGGTTTGCACAGGGAAGAATTCATACGCGACAGCTAAGAGAGATAGAACGTCTGTTATCCGAATTTAGAGAGACAAAACGTCCTTGCCTTATTGCCTTGCATCATCATTACACTGGAACAGGACACTTAACAAAACTGGTGGACGCAGATCAATTCATGGCCGTCTTAAAAGGTAGAGAGAGCAGGGTAACAGTATGTTGCGGCCACAGACATAGTCAAAACCTTAACATGACCGATCCTGCTTTGCCGGGTGGGTCTGGTGACAGAAGCCTGAGGGGTGTAAAGGCTGCCAACCTCAATCCGGGGATAAAACGTAATTCTTCCGGTAACCCAAACAGTGCGATACTGATAGACCCAATAGAGCAAATAGTAGAATATGTCTGGGTACCGTCTTATACTGAACCCTATGAGATTAAAGTGTCTCCGCAAAGTGCGGTTCCCGGCAGCAGGGTCGTGGTGAGTAAGGTAGACGATAATTTTAATTCGTCCGGTCAGATTGAGATGATAGATAGAAAACAATGCTGTATTAAAAAAACAATTATACCTAAATTGGAAAACGGCAAACTTGATTTTAATATTCCCCCGGATATGAATACGGGATCATATTATTTGAGGGTTCGTTTTTGGCGTGATGTGCCTTATGCAGCTCATAATCAAAAGGTTCTAATATCACATCTCCAATGCCCGAAGATTCCTTTTGCAGTGTTGGAACCAAATAGCCCGGAAAGAATATGATAAAAACCATGGATTAAAAAGATCGAGCTAACGGAGTGACCAATTTTAAGTCCCGCCTTAATTGTCTATAATGGACCGTCGGTTCATTACAGGAAGGCAGAGTTTACAGGCTCAATATCTAACTGGATACTGTCACCGTAACCAGGGGCAAAAGGAGGAAAGAAGAGATGAGATTAATAAAATTAGGAAATACCACATACCCGATCAACTCAATTGTATCGATTAAGCTTGTGCGGCGTGAGGATCTTGCTCATTATATTGCACCACCTATCGATCCTATTGATTCTGACCAGGAGGATGAAGCCCAAAACCCTATAATCGACAGAGAAATCTATGATGTTTCCATCCGCTTAAGGGTTGGAGGTAATGATGAATTTTTGTTGATTCATTGTTGGGTCGAAGATGCGGGCAGTACTCTGCCAAGAGCAGTCATTGTTGCCGAAAATCCCGCCGCAGACAATTTCTCCAAAATTCGACATTTCGACCCTGCACAAAGTTTACCAGGACAAATGCATGTTCTAGCAGACCCATTCGAAGTGAATGAATTTATTTGTGGAATTATCGCGGATGACGACATCCCAGTCCTCAATTTGGAAGAGATGTTAACAAAGAAATTTGAAGAACCTGACTTAGAGGATGAGAACGATTAAGGGATGTTTCGGTTGTGACGAGCAATGGGCTTGGAAGGTTATTGGGTTGATAAACAAACTTTTACCAATAGTTCTATAAAATGCAGATACAAGTTTGGGAAATGATTTTTTTAAAATATTTTTTTCCAACGCAACAAACCTCATATAACACAATATAGAATGGCAACCAAATGATACAAAAACCAAAGGTTTCCAGTTCTATATTTAAGCGCGATTGTTACGTCGGTGTGCTGTGCTATCGTCTCTATTGGAGTCTATGAAGAAGCGTTTTGATCCGAATATAAACCATTTAAAATGGCTATGACGCTATTTTTAAGAACCCCTACATCACATTTTTTATATGCTACGGGGAAACACCGGGATACTTACATGATTTTTTTGAAATATGATATGGACCTGATATTGGGGCTGGGTAGGATGAGATATTCTTTTCCTATAATATGGAAGCGCAGCCTGCGATAAAGATACCGGCTTGAGGATCAATA
>SKTL01000031.1 GCA_007122555.1 Thermomicrobiaceae bacterium
CACTCCGGCGGGTTTTCCATGTCGCTGGTTGCAGCTGGCGTTCTGGTGCTCTCGCTTTCGCTCGGAGCTCTGGCGACTCCGATCGTCCCGGCGTGGACTGCATATCTCGGGTTGCTCGGGAGTGCCCTGATGCTCGTGGGAGGGGGCCTCGCGTTCAACGTTGTCGACGGTGGCCCTGCGCTGTTCCTGGGATTTGCGGGATTCTCAACCTGGATCGTGTTCTTGATCGCGGCCTCGATCCGCTTGCTGCGAACATCTGATTAGTTAACAGGAAAGCCCGGGTCGAGGACGGCCCGGGCAATCTCATCTACAACTTCGCGATCTCGTTCAAAACTTCGTCGGCGTGGCCTTCGACATCGACGTTCGGATAGACCTTGCGCAGCACGCCGTCACGGTCAATCAGGAACGTGGTCCGCTCGATGCCCATGAACTTCTTGCCGTCTCGTTCTCGCTCTTTGTACGCGCCGTAACGCGTGCTGACATCGAAATCCTCATCTGCGAGTAGCGGGAAACTGAGGCTATTTTTCCTGGCAAATGCTTCCTTGGACTGCACTCCATCACCACTGACACCGAGGATTACGGTGTCGGCATTCGCGAACTGCTTGTTCAGATCGCGAAACGCGCAAGCTTCTTTCGTGCAACCCGAGGTGTCATCCTTCGGGTAGAAATACAGCACAACGTTCTGCTTGCCGATGTAGTCTTCAAGTCTATATGTTTGACCACCGGTCCCTGGCAGGTTGAAGTCCGGGGCTTTTTCCCCGACTGGCGGAGTCTTCACGTCACTCATCTGAGCTCCTTCTATATCCAAACACTACGAATATGCGTCCTGTTTGAATGTAACACCTGCAGCAGGTTAGCGTCAGAGAATCGGGCTAGTAGAGCTCCGGAACGTTGTATTCAACATCGAGAATTCGCAGCCGAACGTAGGTGAAGTTTCCCCAATCCTCTTCCCAGTACGCTTCACCAGCAATCCCCATACGAACGCCGTCGAATTCGCCATACTCGTGAATCGGTGTCCACCAGGGCAACCACTTGATCTCTCCGTCGCCGGCATCCTGGTAACGCGGCGCCATCATGTTGACCGGACGGCCCTGTTCATCGAAGTAGAAGGTCGCCTCCACGGTCGTCCCGCCATAGGTCATCGTCGCCTTCGCGGAGTTCTCATCGACCGCTTCCCACGAGATATACGGACTGACGGCGCCTGCCGGAAACCAGAAGATCTCGTTCAGGTATCGAACCAGCGTCCCCTGATCCATGTGCTCGCCAGTCTCGTCGACAACGGGAATCAGCGAGGCGACTTTGATGGTCATATTGCCGCGACCATCGACGTAGCGATCCCGCCCGCTGATCGGAATCACGGACATCATCGAGGTATCGATCTTCCAGATAAACGAGGGAGGATCGGTGGTGTAGTACTGTTCCGCGGTGAACGGCATCCACGCCTGGTCCGGTCCGAGCCGGATCTCGCCTTCCTGCTTCAGGCGCACGGTGACCGGCCGTTCTCGATCGATGACGTTCGAGTATCGCAACCAGCGCTGCACCGGTTCCGGAAGATGGGCTATGTCAGCTTCAGTAAGAATGGACGGTTCGGCGGCGGCGGCGTTTTGAAAGAGGTCGGAAACCTCGTCCTCCACGCTCCGGTTGAATGTGTAGCGCCCGATCATCGCCGCGGAGAAGATCCCCGCAAGCAAGATCAACCCGGCGCCGATAGCGATCTTGAGTCCTCGACGCATTTCGTTCCTCCAGTTCGGACACGATCAGAACGATGCAGGGCCGTAGCCTGAATCAACTCCATCGTAGTTCTTCTGGAGAGACGGATTCGCGACAGCCGGGCCCGGAACGCGACAGAAATGTCACGGAACCGATTCGCCTGGGTTAATCGTCATCGTGCACATGATGCAGCTGGATCAGGTTGCCGCAGGTATCGTCGAAAATGGCGATTGTTACGCCGTCCATTTCGGTCGGCTCCATAGCAAACACCACCCCCATATTGCTCATGCGCTCGAAATCAGCTTCCAGATCATCGCTTGCGAACGAGGTGACCGGAACACCGGCATCGAACAGCGCCCGCTTGTACACCTGCGCAGCAGGCTCGCCGTCAATCTGGACACCCGGGTTGTAATCGGGCTCCAGCAGCAGCTCAATGCCGTCGGGATCGGCTGGAGAGACAAGGGTCAGCCAGCGTCCTTCGCCTGCCGGAACATCGGTCTTTGTCTCGAAGCCGAGAACCTTGGTGTAGAAATCGTGGGCTTCCTCCTGGTCGTCGACCAGAACGCTGGTTACGTCAATGCTGAGCATCGATACTCCTCAATCGTTCCAATACGCGAACTCTGCCGGTTCCGTGTCCCACTCTAACCCGATCAGATCCGATCGGGTAGGGGTGAGCGACCGACATCGCAGGCGCGCAGGATCGCCCGGAGATCTTCGAGACGCCCGTTCCAGCCGTTATGCACGTGTCGACACCGGCCGACCAGAATACTCAGGTACCGCATGAACGAGGACTCTTGCTCTCCAGACCCAGTTCGTCCCGAACCCGTTTTGCATACCGTTCCTTGTGCATGATCCAGCGATCCCAGTCCCATTCTTCTGGAGCGCCCTTAAACAGTGAGTCCAGCAACTCGAGATGTGTATGCCAGCCGGACATGAAGTTGGCCAGTTCGTCCGTGCTATAGACGGTATGGCTCAGGTTCAACTGACAGGTCTCCCCGTGCGGGGTTAGCTCCCATCGGACAACGCCGTTGGCATCTTCGCCGAACGTATGCTCAAAGAGCCGGGGCGGCTCGTACCGGATTACCCGCCCGACGTGGGTGTGCTCCACGTTCTGGAAATGAAGCAAGTACCTGCCGTTCGGCTGAGGGTCGATCTCGGCCGCCGCGAGCCACTTGGGCAACTGCTGTGGGTCGGTCAAGGCCGCCCAGACGCGTTCAATCGGGTGATTCAGCCAGCGCTCGAACCGGACGACGTAGAGATCACCATGCTGTTCCACTGTCGCATCATTCGTCATCAGGTATCGACTCCTCTGCTCGGGCCTGGCGCTCGAGATGAGCCTCCAGCGCGTCCAGCCGGTCATTCCAGAACTGTCGATACGGCTCCAGCCAGGCGTCGATTTCCTGAAGCGGTTCCGGACGAACCCGATACAGGCGTCGCTGAGCGTCCCGACGAACCTCGACCATTCCGGCTTCCCGCAAGACGCGCAAATGCCGTGACACGCCGGGCTGGCTAATGCCGAGGATCTCGACCAGATCATTGACCGGACGTTCCTGCTTTCGGAGCTCGTCGAGAATTCTGCGGCGATTCGGCTCGGCCA
>SKTL01000296.1 GCA_007122555.1 Thermomicrobiaceae bacterium
CTCATGTCGCGCCCCGGCGGCGAACGTGATGATCAGACTGGCTGAACGAACATGGTTCATTCGGCTGGTGACGACCCTGACACCATTTGCGAGTGTTGTGCGTTCGATATTCAACCTGGATTACTCCTGTAATACTGAACAACGGATGCAGATCGCAGCTAGTCGTTGAGTTGAGCTGAAGCGGCGTCGAGGATGAGCTGCAGCGCGAACTCAGCCGCGTCTTCCATATTGTGACGCCGGTCCCCATGCCAATGCACATCGTACACGTCTACGCCGGCAACGCTGGCGCACGCGAAGTAGATGAGCCCGACCGGTTTGCGGGCCGTTGCGCCGCCCGGTCCGGCGATTCCGGTCGTCGAAACGGATATTGTCGCGCCGGTCAGCTCCCGAACGCCGGCAGCCATCTCCGAGGCGCATTCAGCACTTACTGCTCCTCGCTGCGACAGCGTTTCGGATGATACTCCCAGAATGCGCTGCTTGAGATCGTTGGAATAGGCGACGATGCTTCCCAGGAAGTACTCCGAACTGCCCGCAACGGATGTAATGCGCGCTGCCACCAGTCCGCCGCTGCAGGACTCGGCCGCCGCGATCGTCGCCCCGCTATTGGAAAGGAGCGCGTGAATCTGGTGTTCGAGGGCGGGTCGGTTCATAGGTTCCCCTGCGCGCCGTCATCCGGATTCCACCATCGCCGCAGTATAGCAGAGGATATGGCGAAATCGCCGCCCTGCTACTCGGTTGTTGCCGGCTCGTTGACGGTCTCCAGCCCCGACGCCCGTACCGACGGAATGAGCGCAGCCAGCGCCACCGAGATGATCAGGGTGATTCCGCAGACGAGGAGCGCTGATTGTGTCCCGAATCGGTCACCGGCCCATCCGCCGATGAAGGTGGAGAAGACGATTGCGGTATAGAACAGCGTTGTCCGCAGGCTGAATACGCGGCCCAGCAGGTTGTCTGGGGTGTGATCCTGAACCAGTGTCACCCCGGGAATCAGCACCATTGCGCTTCCGAAACCCCCGACCGCGATCACGATGAGGGCCGGGACCAGTGAACCGACCAGCCCGGCTGCGGTTACCGCGAGCCCCATGAGCGCCAGGCCGGATACGACGATCATGCCGGTGTTGACCCGATGCTTGGTGCTGAGCCAGAGGCCGCCCAGCACGGTGCCAATGCTGATAGCCGCGCCGATAAGCGAATACTCCCATTCGCCTCCGTCAAGGACGTCCCAGGCGTAGCCGACGAAGAGCGGAGTGGATGCGCCCAGCGCAATCGGACCGAGGAGGGTGACCAGCGTATTCGCCAGCACAAGTCGATGGTTCCAGACGAAGTTGACGCCTTCAGAAAACTCCCGCCAGACAGTGCGCCCGGCCATTGCCACGTACGCAGTGGACGTGATCGACATCGAGAAGATCAGAATCGCCGAGACCAGATAGGTCATCGCGTCGAACGAGAATGCGATGATCAGACTTACCTCATGACTGAACAGATAGCCGAAGAGCAGGAGCAGGCCGCCGCCGATCGGATACCCCAGGATGTCGCTGGAGTTTTCTGATACGGATCCAAGCGAGTTGGCCGTGTTGTAATCCTTCGGACGAACGATGGACGGGACAATCGCCCGCCTTGCCGGCTTGAACAGCACCGACACGGCGTTGACGGCGAAGAGCAGGACATATACCAGAATGATGCTGAAATCCGCGACGAACGGAATCGCCAGCACCGGAGGGATGCGCATCAGGTCGCAGGCGATCAGCACTTGCCGGCGATCCCTCCGATCGACGAGGACGCCGGCGAAGGGACCGAGGACGAGATCGGGCAGCGCCGTAGCGACAAACGCGATGCCGGTCTGCGTGAGCGAGCCAGTCAGGGTGTAGACCAGCGCCGCCATGGCGACCTGATGAACACGATCACCAAGAGACGAGACGAAATCCGCGATCCAGATCAGCGCGAAATTTCGATTGGTTCGCAGGAGCTCGATATTCCTACTCGGTCTGTCGTCAGTTTCCACGAGTCTCGCAAGTCTGAGTCTTCAGCGTGCCGCCCCAGCGCCATCCATCCAATCGCTCGAATGAACCCGGCGATGTCAGTATGACAAATCCTGTCGGATCTGACATCAACGCCACGTAGTTAGTCAGAAGCAATCAACACCGCACGGCGCCGACAGGATCTATGCCAGCTGGCAATAATCAACCAATACGATGCAGGATTGTACACAAGCGCGGGAAGCGCGACCGGTGGCGACGCTTGCGGGCGGAGTTGCATCGAACGGTATATCAGGTTGGACGCTCCGTGGGATTTTTTGACAGGTTGCCCGTCAACTCCGTATAATCCCCTGGTCCGTTGCGGCTCCCGCGCCGGTGGGAGAGCATGGTCGTTTTTTTGTGATCTGAGAATCTCGAGTTGAAGGACGGCGCGTTATGCCAAAACGAACATATCAACCGAAGCGAATCCCCAGGAAGCGCACGCATGGGTTCCGGGCGCGCATGAAGACTCGCGGCGGTCGGGCGGTCATCGCTACTCGCCGGCGGCGAGGGCGAAAGTCGCTTTCGGTTTCCACTGAATACAAGCCGACGAGTCGCAAGTAGCTTCCGGCGTCATGATTGCCCGGGAACTACGCCTGCGAAATCCGCGAGAGTTCCAGCGGGTGCGTAAACGCGGGCGATCCTGGACCACGCCGTATCTGGTTCTCGTGATGCAGCCGAACCGGCTGGAGCAGAACAGATACGGCTTTGCTGTCGGTCGCCGGGTCGGCAACGCCGTGGCGCGGAACAAAGTAAAGCGCTGGATGCGGGAAGCGATGCGAATGACGCATCCCCGGTTGCAGCAGGGCTATGACGTGATTCTGATCGCGCGCGGACGCATGGCCGAGCCGGATGCGGATTACAGCAACGTGGAACAGTCGGTGAGTATACTTGCCGAACGCGCCGGTTTGATGGCGCCTGACAACGAGTCCGCAGAATCTGACCAGCAAACGAGCTAGCGGAGATCCGGTACGATGAATACGGTCGCGTTATGGCTTATTCGAGGCTACCAGAAGGGGATATCCCCGTTCCTGCCGCCGAGTTGCCGGTTTCACCCGACGTGTTCTGAGTATGCCTACCAGGCGATTGCCAAGTACGGTATTATCAGGGGCGGTTTGAAGGCGGTCTGGCGCGTTTTGCGCTGTAATCCGTTTTGCCAGGGTGGGATTGATCCCGTCGAGTAGCATGCGCAACGCATCAACCGGCGCGCGGGCGTTCCCTGAATCACCTGCGTATCTATTCTGAGGAGGAGCCTCTCTTGCCGGTCTGGAGTCAATTTGTAGATCTGATCGAATGGTCGCTCCGCTACTTTGGTGATCTCACCGGTAGCGCCGGTTTATCGATCATCATCCTCACCGTCATCGTCAAGACGATTCTGCTTCCACTTACGGTCAAAGCGCTGCGCTCCACGCTGGCGATGCAGGAACTCCAGCCGAAAGTTAAGGAACTCCAGAAGCGCTACGGTAAGGACCGGCAACGGCTCTCCGCAGAGACGATGAAGCTCTATCAGGAGAACGGCGTAAACCCGATGTCCGGGTGCCTGCCGATGCTTCTGCAGATGCCGGTGTTCTTCGGGCTCTATTTCGCCATTCGTTCACTGACAAACGAAAGCGTCGGCGTCTGGGCGGATGGTTTTCTCTGGATCCCCGATCTGTCGTCGGCCGACCCGTGGAAAGTCCTGCCGTTCGCGGCTGCCGCGTCTCAGTTTGTTCAGATGCGGATGACGCGTCCCGCCGGGCAGGGCAAACCGGACGATCCACAGCAGCGCATGATGTATACGATGATGAACTTCATGCCGCTGATGGTCATCGTCATCGGCTGGACCTTCGCGGCCGGCCCCGTGCTTTACTGGACGATTTCCGCCCTTTACAGTGTGATTCAGCAGTGGTTCATCACGGGCTGGGGCTCGATGAAGGACTGGTTCCCGTGGCTGCCGGAGCTTCCCGACGCCAAGCGCCTCGGGTATGTTGATCCAGAAGTCCGCCGCCAGCGTGCGGCGGAGGCGGGCCAATCCGGCTTCTTCGGCATCATCAACAAGAAGATGGAAGAGCAGATGAAGCGGATTGAGGAGGAGAAGGAGCGTCAGTCAGCTGAAGCTGGCGACGGTCAATCCAGCGGCGGCAAATCAAAGAAGAAGTCGAAGAAACAAAAGGGTGAGAAGAGCGAACGCGAGGAACCATCACAACCAGTAGCGCCGCGCCCCGACCTGGTTCCACGCCGATCTCGCCCGCGCAAGAGTGACAGCACGGCTGGCAGCTAGCCTGCTCCCGGAGTAGAGCGAAGGAGCGCAGACCAATGCACAGCGTCGAGATTCAGGCACGCTCGGTTGATGAGGCCGTGCGGCTCGCCCTGGAACAACTCGGGCGTACGGAGGATGAAGTCGACGTTGAAGTGCTGGTCGATGCGGATCCGGATAATGACGGAGAAGCGCTGGTCCGGGTAACGGCTCATGGACAGGCCGAACAGCCGGAGGCGGCCAGCGCCGGGTATCGCGCACCGGTAAACGAGGAGCGCGTCGATGAAGAGATCGAGCAGATGGCGAAAACCGTCGTCACCGAGCTGCTGGATGCAATGGGGTTCGATTGCCAGGTCATGGCGGTCGACAACCCGTCGGTCATCGCCGTCGCTGCTGATGAACCGCCGACCGTCTTCATCGATGTCAACGGACGCGATCTTGGCATGCTTATTGGCCGGCGAGGCGAGAACCTTTCCCAGTTCCAGTACATGGTCAATCTGCTGGTGAACAAACGCCTTGATACCTGGACGCGCGTGATTGTCGACGTTGAGGGTTACCGTGTCCGGCGGGAAGAGTCGCTGATCGGACTGGCCAACCGGGTCGCCCGACAGGTAGCCCGAAACCGCAAACCTATTTCACTGGAGCCGATGCCGGCGAATGAGCGCCGGGTTGTCCACATGGCGCTGCGCGAGGATCCGATGGTGACAACCGAGAGTAGCGGCGAAGCCGGAAACCGGCGGGTGACGATCCTGCCGAACACCAGCAACTAGCCGGCGAATGCGATTGGTGGGGCGCCGTCCTGGCTTTCGTAGAAACCACTCAAGGCTGACCACCGTATAACCCCGTCCCGCGGCTCTGGAGTCAATGTGCATCAAGCTCCCGATTATCTTGCAATCGGTCACATTACGATCGATCGTCATCCCGACGGAACAGAGATTCCCGGGGGCGCCGCGCTCTATTCTGCATTGCTTGCGGCCCGGTTCGGACTGCGCGCTGCGGTGCTGACTCGCGGCCGATTTGATCAGATTCAGGATGAGCGGGTTCGTGAGGCGCTCACGCAGTACGCCAGCGAGATCGAGTTGATCGTCCAGGAAGCGGACGAACCGACGGTATTCACGAACCGGAATGTCGCCGGCCGCCGGGAGCAGACGATTCATTCCTGGGCGGGGGAGATCGACCTCAATGGACTTCCTCCGATGTGGCGTTCCTCGAAGATCATCCACCTCGCTCCAGTGGCGCAGGAGATCGACATTCGCAGAGCAGGGCGTTTGAGCCCCGATTTCTTCGGGATCACGCCGCAAGGACTCATGCGGGACTGGCGAAGCGAACAGGGCGGCAAAGTCTCGATTGTTCCATTGCGACTGGCCTATGAGTTTCTGGGCCGAATCGACGCGATGGTTCTGAACTCGGAAGAGCAGAGCCTGGCCCGGGACGAGATCGAAGTTGTCGGCTCGCGCGGGCTGGTGGCGATCACGCGCGGCGCCGCCGGGGTGCAATTGATCGACCGCGGACAGCACTCGCAGCTACCGGCGTTCAACGTCAACGTCAAGGATGACACCGGTTCGGGTGATGTATTCTCGGCCGCGCTGTTTATTCAACGAACCGAAGGCGTCGGTGTCGCTCGCGCAGCAACGGTCGCCGCAGCGGCCGCGTCGGTCATGATTCAGTCCGGCGGCCCGGATGCTGTTCCATCCCGCAAACAGGTTGACGCATTTCTCGCCGAGGAACAGCGGAAGGCGCAGCAGCGGCACAACGTCTGGTAGTCCGGCGGGCGCCCCTGTCCGATCCGGCAAGGACGGAGCTCCAGAACCCCATGTATGACGACACAATCACCGCAATTGCCACTCCGGTCGGCGAAGGCGGTATCGGGATCATCAGGCTGAGCGGTCCTGAATCCGGGGCAATCGCAAGCCGACTGTTCCGTCGTGGACGCCGGTTGCGTTCAACTGAGGTGGACAAGCTTGAAAGCCATCGGCTGTATTACGGGCATGTCGTCGATCCGGCGAGCGAACGTATTGTCGATGAAGTCATGCTCTCCCGGATGGCCGGTCCCCGAACGTATACACGCGAGGATGTTGTTGAGATCTCGTGTCACGGCGGCCCGGTTCCCATCAGAGAAGTGCTGAAACTAACGATTGACGCCGGCGCCCGTGAGGCTGAGCCGGGCGAGTTCACACTCCGGGCGTTTCTCAATGGGCGGATAGATCTTTCCCAGGCCGAAGCGGTGATGTCCGTCGTGTCGGCGCAAACGTCAGAATCGCTCGAAATGGCCGTAAATGAGCTTCGGGGGAGGCTGACCGGTCGATTGACCCCGGCGCGAGAAGCGCTGCTTGAGGGGCTGGCGTTCCTGGACGCCGCCGCGGATTTCCCGGAAGATGAGATTCCGCCCGTCGACGTTCCGGAGGTCCTTCAACGCGCTGAGCAGCGTCTCGGCGAGGTTCTGGAATCATCGCAAATGGGCCTGCTCTATCGAGAAGGTGTGCAGATCGCGATCGTCGGACGCCCGAATGTCGGGAAATCAAGCCTGATGAACACGCTGCTCCGCTCGGATCGAGCGATCGTCACCGAGATCGCCGGCACGACGCGCGACGTGATAACCGAGACAATCAATCTGCGCGGAATCCCGGCGACATTGCTGGACACGGCAGGCATCGCCGAGACGGAAGATGTCGTCGAGCGAATCGGAATTGACCGATCGCGCCAGGCGCTGGATACCGCCGGGGTTGCGATCTTCGTACTCGATGGCTCGCAGCCGTTGACTGAGGCCGACAGGCAAGTGGGCCAGCTTCTGGCGAATCGGTTTGGATCAGCTGAGGATCGCCGTCTGGTTATCGCCGTGAACAAACGTGATCTGCCAGAACGGCATGACCACCGCGAACTGCTCGATCAGTTCGAGGATACGCCGGTTGTTGAAATGTCAACGGTGGCCGGTGAGGGGATCAGCGAGCTTGAACGTGCGGTGTATGACTGTCTGGTGGCGCAGGCCGGGGAAGCTCGCGAACCCGCGATGGTAACGCTCCGCCAGCAGCAGGCGCTTGGCCGGGCCCTGGACCACGTGCGGTCTGCGCGGCAGGCGCTCGAAGACGGCGTTCCCCAGGACCTTGTTGCGGTTGATGTTCGCTCGGCGATGATGGCGGTCGGTGAGATAACCGGCGAACAGGTCAGCGAGTCGATCCTCACCGAGATATTCAGCCGGTTCTGTATTGGCAAGTAGGCGACCTACTCGTCCTCGGAGATGTCCGCGACAACGGCATCGGTTAGCGACTTGATGGTTGCCGGCGTGATCTTCAGGAGCGCGTCGATCTCCCCGCCGCCAGCGTAGACCACCGGTTCGTCAAACACCGCATCGTCCATGTAGACGTCGAGCTGCTCGCGATGGCCGATCGGCGGGGTGCCGCCGGCTCTGTAGCCGGTCACCTCCTGGACGACGTCCGGTGGCGCCAGCCGCGGCTTTCGCAGGCCGGTGGCGCGGCTCAGTTTCCGGCGGTCGACTTTCGCGGTGCCTCGAACGATTGCGATGATGCTTTCTCCCCCTCGCCCGTTGAACACGAGGGACTTGACGATCTGTTCCTGGCGGACGCCAAGCGCGTCGGCCGCCGCTGGAACAGTCGGGGTATCGGCTCCGGGAACGATGATTTCAGCGTCGATGTGACGTGATGAAAGAAACGCCTGCAACTGCTCCTGGCCGTCGTTCCCGGAAATCTGCTCGGATTCCGCCACGTTCCCTGCCCCTGTTCGCGGTCTCGTCTCGATTGTCGACATTCGGTTACTCGACTCGCACGATTCTGGCCGTCATATCCATGCCTGGCGTCTCGATCGTGACTTCTTCACCCTCGCTTCGGCCCAGCAGCGCTTTGCCAAACGGGGATTCATTCGAGATACGCCCCTCGGCCGGCCGGGATTCTACCGCGCCGACAATCGTGTAGGTTTCTTCGTCACCGTCGATCTCAATGGTGACGGTGGATCCGATGCGAACCGCCGCGCCGCGGTAGTCGCCGGTATCATCGATCAATTCGACGCGTTTGAGCATGCGTTCCAGCTCGCGGATCCGTCCCTCGATGATGCCCTGGTCATGCTTGGCGGCGTCGTAGGCGGCATTTTCGCGAAGGTCGCCGTGTGAACGCGCTTCGGCGATCACTTCGACGATTCTCGGCCGCTCGTTGTTGACAAGGTTCTCGTACTCTTCTTTCAGGGCGTCCAATCCCTCTTGTGTAACCGGGACGCGTTCGTCATTCGCCATGGTCTGCTCCCGTCAGTTTCGGCGCGTCAGAACTTGAATCAGGGTTCGCAACAGGAATCCCTCCGGGCGACAATACCACCCGTCGGGATAATCAATGATCTTACGGCAGGAACGGAGCAGTGGCAATTGATCGCGGGTCAGGCGAATGCGGTCGGTCCCTACCGCACGATCGCTTCCCGGGCGCGCTGGCGCCCCTTCTCCGTGAGGTACAGATGACGGTTCTGCCGGACCACGGTCTGATGTCGCTCCGCGTGCCGGACAGCGCGCTCCGCAAAATCGGAATCCCAGTTCAGATGTTCCTGCAGATGATCCACGCGGTTTTCCTGCTCGGCGCTGGGAAGTCCTTCGTGATTGAGCAAGTGGATGGCGAGCATCGTTCCGGCGAATTCCCAGCGCTGCCGCCGCCGGCGGAACGCCAGCGCGATCAGCCCTCGACCTGGCGCAAGCAGATACGCCACCATGAAGATCACCCCGGTCATCGTCGCCATTGAACCGGCGATAGACGCATCCAGGCCGCGCGCCATCCAGTAACCGCTGACGGCGATGAGCACGCCGATCCCGGCGCTGAGCGCCAGCATCACCCAGAGACGATCCGTCAGCAGGTAGGAGGTAACGGGAGGACCCACGATGAGGGCGACCACGAGAATCGCGCCGACGGCGTCAAACGCGCCCACCGCTGTAACGGAAACCAGGCTCATGAGTCCGTAGTGAATCAGCGCCGGGGAGAATCCGAGCGCGGCGGCGAGTCCGGCGTCAAACGTCGCCAGCTTCAATTCCTTGTAGAAGAGGGTGATGAACAGCAGGTTGATAATCAGAATGATCGTCATCATCACCAGCGCGGTTGGCCCGAGGTCAACGCCAAACAGCGTGGTGCGGTTGAAGGGAACGAACGCGATCTCGCCAAGCAGAACGACGTCGAGATCGAGGTGAATGCCGCCGGCGAATCGCGCGATCAGGATCACCCCGATGCTGAACAGCGCTGGAAAGACGATCCCGATAGCGGCGTCTTCACGGACGAGTCGAGTTCGGTTGAGCAGTTCGACGAGACTGACGGTCAGGACTCCGGTGGCGGCGGCGGCAATGATCAAAAACGGCGACGAGAGATCCTGAACCAGGAAGAACGCGACCACAATCCCGGGGAGGATCGAATGGGTGATGGCGTCGCTCATCATCGCCATCTGCCGGAGCACCAGGAACACGCCGACCAGGGCGCAGGCGACCGCGACGACGATGGCGACGATCTGGACTTCCATCTGTCCCGCAGTCAGGCTAAGCATCTCGCTGATCCTGATCCTCGTCGTTCAGATCGGAAACGGCCAGTTGACGTCCCTTTTCGGTCAATGTCCAGTGGTCGCCGTCAATCCGTTGCGCCAGGCCGGCGCGCTCGAGATCTTCGAGGCCGTGATCGACCGCAACCCGTCCGGCGCTCATTGCTTCGAGCGCCGCCATCGAATGACCATGGTCGACGCCTTCGTGCTGCTGGCTGAGCCAGTAGAGATCCCCCAGCACCACGCGGGAACGGATGTCGCGGCTCTGGCGATGTTGTCGCACCCAGGCCCAGAGAAGGCCGCGATTCGGCGCAAGTATCAGTGAGAAGAGAACGATTGCGGTCAGGCAGATGACGATCGTCGGGCCGGTCGGCATGCGGGCGGTATAGGCGCTGATCAGCGCACCGCTGACACCGGCGAGCGCGCCGAATCCGCCGGCGAGTATTGTCACGACGCCCAGTCGATCGCTCCACTGTCGCGCGGCCGCCGCGGGTGTCACGACCATAGCGCTCATCAGGATCACGCCCACGGTTTGCAGGCCGATGACGATCGCGATGACGAGCAGGCTGGTCAAGAGGACATCGAAGCGCTGGACCGGCATTCCGAGACTGAGCGCGAACGCCCGGTCGAAGACGACGAGCTTGAATTCTTTCCAGAAGACAAATAGGATCGCCAGCGCCAGACTGCCAATAATCAGCATCGTGCGAACGTCATCCCAGATGATCGCAGCCGCCTGTCCGAACAGGAACCGGGAAAGCCCCGCCGCCGCCGCATCCGGCTGGCGTTGCACGAACGTCATCAGCACCATGCCGAACCCGAAAAACACCGAGAGGACCAGCGCCAGACTGGCGTCCTGCTTGATGCGGGTGGTATTGACGATCGCCATGATTGAGAGGGTCGCCAGCCAGCCGACGATGGCGGCGCCGAGAATCAGGATCAGCGGATCGCGGCTCCCGGTCAGCATGAAGGCGAGGATGATCCCGGGCAGGACCGCGTGAGAAATCGAGTCGCCGAGCAGACTCTGTCTCCGGAGCACGGCGAATGTCCCGAGCGATCCGCTCACCAGGCCCAAAACAGTCGCGCCGAGCGTGATATTGCGAATCGTGTAGTCCGAATAGATGTCCGTGAAGACCTCGGGAAACATCGTCAGTCTTCTTCGGGAACTGATTGAGCGGTCGCCGGCGCCGCGCTGTCCCGGCTCAGGAACGCGACCCGTCCGCCGTAGGCCAGTCGAAGGTTGGTGTCGTTGTAGACCTCCGAGACGGGACCGCTGGCGATCTTCCGGACGTTCAGCAGGGCGACCCAGTCGAAGTAGTCGGGAACCGTCTGTAGATCGTGATGGACGCAGACGACCGTTTTTCCGGCCGTGCGCAGGTCTTTGAGCAGTGTGATGATGGCGCGTTCCGTGGTGGCGTCGACTCCCTGGAACGGCTCGTCCATCAGGTAGACCTGCGCATCCTGCACGAGCGCCCGCGCCAGGAATACACGCTGCTGCTGGCCGCCGGAAAGCTGGCTGATCTGCCGGTCGGCGAAGTCGCGCATGGAGACCTTCTCCAGGGCCTGCAGAGCGAGCTCGCGGTCGCGGGGGCCAGGTCTGCGAATCCAGCCGAGCGCGCCATAGCGGCCCATCTGCACGACATCAAGCACGCTGGTGGGAAAATCCCAGTCGACCGACCCCCGCTGAGGAACGTATCCAACCTTGTCGCGACTTTGCCGGTATGACTGCCCGAGAATCTCGACACTGCCCGCCGCCGGGCGGACCAGATTGAGAACCGCCTTGATCAGGGTGGTTTTCCCGGCGCCGTTTGGACCGACGATCGCCATGAGAACGCCGGCGGGGACGTCGAGATCGATGTCCCAGAGAACGGGCTGGTCGTTATAGGCGACGGTCAGGTCGCGGACAGCTATCGCCACCGGCGGCTGGCCTGTTTCGGCGGATGTCATCATCAAGTTCCGTCAGGTCCGTTCAATCGACTCCCGAGCTATTGTACCGGTGATCAGTCCGCTGTGAGCGCGTCGACGATTGCATCGACGTTGAAACGGTAGGCGCCGACATAGGTTCCCTCGTCCGTCCCATCCTGACCGAGGGCGTCCCCAAACAGCGCGTCGTCGGCGATCACCGCCTCAAAGCCGCGATCCGCCACCGCAGCCTGCACCGCTTCGATCCCCTGCGGCGGGACGGCGGTCTCCAGGAAAATCGCCCGGATTTCCCGTTCGACGATCAGATCGGCCAGCTCACGGATGTCTGATGCTGCTGCTTCAACGTCGGTCGTGATCGGCTGGAGTCCGCGCACCTCCATGTCGAAGGCCCGGCCGA
>SKTL01000215.1 GCA_007122555.1 Thermomicrobiaceae bacterium
ACAGCGACTCGAAGTGCTCTGGATGCGCGGCCTGCGGCAGGAAGGAGAAGATCCCGCCGCCGTCATTGTTGATCAGCACGATCGTCGCGTTCAACTCATGCAGCTTCGCCGCCAGCAGACCGTTCATATCGTGGTAGAACGATAGATCGCCGATTACCAGCACGGTTGGCCCGTCCGAGACTGTGCTCGCCCCGAGTGCGCTGGAGACGACACCGTCGATCCCGTTCGCGCCACGGTTCGACAGAAACCTGATCGCTCGATTGCTTCCCGGGAAGAACGTGTCCATGTCCCGCACCGGCATGCTGTTGCCGGCGTACAAGGTGCTTCCGGCCGGGAGGAGGTGCGAAAGCTCCTGAAACACGCGCCCCTCGAACATCTCGTCATATTGATCGAGCGCCGCGGTGAGCGTTTCGCGAGTACGTTGATCAATAGTGATCCAGTCGATCGCCCAGCCTGAGTGCGGGCGGTAATCATGCGCCTTCGTCGCAGCAGTCAACCGCTCACAGAATCTCACTGGATCTGCGTGGATGACATCGTTTGATTGCAGTGTCGGGTCGTTCCAGCCGTCGCCGCCATCAACCAGGATGCTCCAGGCATTCGGATAGCGCTGGGAATAGAGAAGAAACGGCTTTGCGGTCGGAATTGCCCCGAAGCGGATGATGACGTCCGGCTCGAGCATCTGGCAGACTGACTGATCCTTTAGAAAGGCGTCGTAGCTGTCGATAATGAGCTCGTCGTGATGCGGGCCGGTTCTGACCAGTGATAGCGGGTCGGCCAGGATCGGGAAGCCGAGCGCCGTGCCGAGTTCAACCGCCGCTGCTCCGAGCGCCGGATCATTCTGCGGTCCACAGACGATCAACCCACGTCGATGATCTTCGAGGCGACGCGCGAGGTCGCCGATCATCGCCGGATCTGGCTCGCGTTTACCCTGTCGCGCCGAAAACAATCGTGAGGAGGAGCGAGCTGGATTGGGGACGCCATCAACCGGGCGCGCGGGCATTAGTGGTTCCCGAAACGGAAAATTCAGATGCACTCCCCCGGCGGGCTCGGACATCGCTGTGCTGACTGCCCGACCGGCGATTGCGCGAACATACCGGTCCATGTCCGCCCCGGATTCCGGGAGGGCGACGTTGGCGAACCACTTTGCGTGCTCGCCGTAGAGTCGATTCTGGTCGATCGTCTGGGGCGCGCCGACATCCTGCAGTTCCGGCGGCCGGTCGGCCGTCATGACGATCAACGGCGCCCGGCTATAGCGGGCTTCGATGACCGCCGGGTAGAAGTTCGCGGTCGCCGTGCCTGAGCTACAGAGCAGGCCGACAGGTTCCCGACTCGCCCTGGCCATACCGAGCGCGAAGAACGAGGCCGAGCGTTCATCGAGATGGGTCCAGAGCGTGATATCAGGATGCTCCGCGAGCATGACGGCAAGTGGCGTCGACCGTGAACCCGGCGCGAAGCAGACATGGTGGAGTCCCGCTTGCGCGAGCTCGTCAACGAATGCCCCGATGTACTGGTAGTGTATTTCACCCAGCGTCACGATTCATCGCCTCCGAGCGCCGCCAGCATGGGCCGAAGCTTGACGTCGGATTCGGCCAGCTCCTGCTCGGGGTCGGACTCGCCGACAATCCCGCACCCGGCGAACAGTCTGGCGCGCTGGCCTGACACGATGGCGGAGCGCAGCGCCACAATGAACTCGCCGTTGCCGTCCGCGTCCATCCATCCGATCGGCGACGCGTACCAGCCGCGGTCGATGCCTTCGTGCTCGCGGATGAACGCCCGTGTGTGATCCTTCGGATAACCGCCGACCGCCGGCGTCGGATGCAGATGTTCAACCAGATCGAACAGTGTCGAGCCGTTGCTCAGCGTCCCGCGAATCGGAGTGTAGAGGTGATGAACGTTTGAGAAACTCAGCAGCTCGGGCTGGTGTGGAGCGGTTACTTCGGCGCAATGCGGCTCCAGCGCCTCCTTGATCGCGCGCGCGCAGATCTCGTGCTCGTGCTGATCCTTGGCGCTTTCGAGCAGCTGTCCGGCGAGCTCTGCGTCCTGCTCCGGCGTATCACCCCGTCGGATAGAACCCGCCAGCGAGACCGCGCTGACCTGTTTGCCTTGCTGCTTGATCAGTTGCTCCGGTGAGGCGCCCAGAAAGACCGATCGCTGCCGGGCGATCGCAAAGGTGTAGCAGCCGGGATAATCAGTCCGCAAACGATCAAGCGCGTTCGGGATATCGAAGTAGTTACTGGTCCTGATATCACGATGACGGGCCAGGACGACCTTTTCAAACTCGCCGTCGCGAATCGCCTGACTGGCGCGGGCGACATTCTGCCGGTAGGTATCGGCGATCTGGTCGTCTTCCGGTTGCGGGCTGGTGTCGACCCGAGGTCTCGTCTGCTGGATTTCCTTCTTAAGCGCTTCCCAGGTCCGATCGTAGAGGTCGCCGGATGACTTCAGGATCGTTTCGGAATCGTGCCGGGTCGTGACCTGCAGGCTGAAGACGAGCGTATGCCGGTTGCCCTGTCGCAGGAGCATGACCCTCGGCACATAGAGATAGACAGGGGGGAACCCACGCCAGACGCGGCGGTCAGGTTTGCGTTCCGGGTCGAACGAAAATGTCGAGAAGAACCGGATTCCGGGATGCTGTCCGTCGCCAGCTGATTCCACTATAGCGGTGGATGCGATCTCCTGCTGGACTCGCTTCGACTCGCTGAACCGGGAATGCGCCGGAGAGATGTTGCTCGTGGCGACACCCGATGCGGCGATCGCCAGCTGTTCGTCGGGATGCTCCCAGTACCAGCGTTCCGATGCGTAACTTGAGCTGTTTGCGAAAAAGCGGAGCGGATCAATCGGGTCTATCTCTTCGCTCACGCTGACCAGAATTGGCTGGTCGAGCTGCCTTGACTGCTCCATCGCCCGGCTCACAAGCTCGGACAGTCGCTCCATTAGCGCGTTTTCCGTCTGCTGCTCAACCATCAGGCAATGTCCCCGTTCGTTTGCTGTTCGGATAGAGTCGGTTGAGGCACCCCGATACTCCGCCGCAAGAGATCGCGAAGCGCGGGATACTGGTGTTCCAGCGGATCCGGATCCTTGTCGAGAACCCAGTGGGTCACGACTTCGTTCAGTGCGCCGAACCACGCAATACCGGCAAGTTGCGTATCGAGCGGCGGAATCGCGCCCTCGGCGACCGCGTGATCCAGATGCCGGGTGATCAGGTTGGCGAAATCACGACGCATCTCCAGCATCTTGTCGTTGAATTCCCGGCCGGCGCCGAGCGCCTCGACCAGAAACAGGC
>SKTL01000214.1 GCA_007122555.1 Thermomicrobiaceae bacterium
CCGCGGTTACGATGCATCCGCACCAGGCGCCGCGTGATCGTCGAGCGGTCTGAGCGCCAACTCCCGTGGGTAGCGCGTAAGCGCCTCGCAACCGGTCTCCGTCACCAGCACCGTTTCGCTCATGCCAATGCCAAAGTTGTCCGGATCGTGAAGGATCGGCACCAGGTGGAAGACGGTATTCGGACGCAGCTCGCGATCATCCTCTGGCTTGAGATCGAAGATGTGGCCCTCGCCCCAACCGGGTGGAAACGCCAGTCCCAGGGAGTATCCGGTTCGATGCCGGAAGTACTGCCCGTAACCGGCCTTCTCGATGACCCCGCGACAGGCTGCATCGACGTCGCCTGACCTGGCCCCCGGTTTGATCGCGTCGATTGCGGCTGTGAGCGCATCGGCGACAACTCCCGCCCGGCGCTCCGCTTCCGGAGAAGTCTCTCCGCACGCTGCGACGCGCATGTGCGCTCCGGCATACCGATTGATCGAGCCGCCGACCTCGAAGAAGACGATATCGCCGTCCTGAACGACCGCGTTCGACCAGGTTGCGTGGGCCAGTCCGGAGCGTTTTCCGGCCGCGACATACGGTTGATCGCCGGGATACTCGCTCCCCGCCGGGAGCAGAGCGCCATACACCGCCGCGGCGAGCTGATTCTCCGTGATTCCCGGTTCGATCCGCTCGATCCCGGCCGCCATGCCGAGCGATGCAGCGGAGGCGGCGCGCCTGATGTAGTCCAGCTCTCGCTCGGATTTGATCATCCGGACAGCATCGACAATGCCGGAGCCATCGACAATCGTGGACCCGGACAGCGATGCGGTCAGCGTGCGCTGAAACGCCACTGGCATGAAGAAGCCTGTCTCTTCGACCGCGATCGTGATCCCATTCCCGAATCGCTCCTGAATCACCCGAGCGGCGAACTCGGCGGGATCATCGGTATCGCGATAGACCTCACCGTCGGCGATCCACGTCCCGGTTGACAGCAGCGTCTGCTCCAGACTGCGGACGATCAGAACGGGATCGTCGTTCGCAGGAACCAGCAGTCCCTGATACATGTAATAGCCGGTCGTCTGGAACCCGCTCAGATAGAAATTGTTCTCCGGCGACGACACCAGGAGCACGTTAATCCCGCGCTCGGACAGGCTCGCCTGAACCTGATGCAGTCGCGCCCGGTACTCATCAAGTGAAAACGGAAGGAAGGAATCCATCTGGACCTCCGTTGCCGACGCGATCAAAGAATCGTTGCCGCCAGTCTGACACTGAAAGCAGGCTCCTGTATAGACCTGTTCCTGATGTGAACCGATGGGTTCCCGGCCTCACTCTATGCTTGGGAGTAACGGACAGACGGTTCACGTGAAGGCGTACAGACGGGTCAGAACTCGTGCACTGGATGCGGCTGCGGCTGTTTGCGGCAGCTCGTCATGTTCATCATCCTGGTGATCCTGACTCATCCACTCCTCGCGCTGTGAACGGGCGGGGCTTAGGCCGGGTCTTAATGACGTTGACGGGTAGTCCAGCGATCCATTCGGCAAGCTCAGCTCCGCTCAGTGCCGTCTGCACTGCCCGTTCTACCAGCGGACAATCGTTCTGAGAACTGGTCTCGTGTCGCCATTCTGGCGCGTTGGACACTTCCCGGACAGGCTTCGCCGCCGGCGGGAACTGATTATTGCGATTCAATTCGTTGCAGGCGTTCCTGGACCTTTTCACTTGTAAGCTCTCTGTAGGACACGGAACCCACACGCCGGCTTGAACGATCACTTGACTCTTTGAGCTCTAAGGCGAGCGCAGTAGCCAGCCGGTTGAGATTGCGGTTGCGCTTGCCAATGTTGCGTAACGCCCAGTTAACCGCCTTGTTGACGAAGTTCCGGTCGTCAGCGGCTCCCGCGCGAATGAACGGCAAGAAGCCCTCAAACATATCGTCGCCTGACGCTTTGTCGTGAACCGCGAACTTGGCGATCAGCACAAACCCGGCGCGCCGAACGAACTCCTCGTCACGTTGGGTCCACTCCAGCGCCTTCTGGTTTGCCAGTGGAGATCGCAGAAACAGTCCACAGGCCTGATCGCAGAGATCCCAGGAGTTGATGTCAGCCACCCACCGGTCCTGCTCGCTCTCGGTGAGCTGCGCTGGATCGGCGACGAAACTCGCGAGAATCCGGGCTTCGTGGATGCCGGAATCCCAGAGTTGCATTGCAAGTTGATGGTCCGTCCCGATCTCTCTTGCGAGCTTCCGAAGCGAGTTGACGGAGATCCCATACGCAGCAGCAACGTTTATCCCGAACCGGCCCATGCCCTGCCGATCGTGCTCGCTCCCCATCGATCGCAGGCGTTGCATGACCTCGTCATATGTCACGTTTGAGTCTCCTTCAACCGTATGTCACTATGGACTGTCGAAGGATACGATCTGAGAGGAGCAACGGACATGTTCGTTGGCCCAGCGGGCGCCCCCGGCCCGTCTGATAAATCCCGGGAGAAGGAGCTGGCGCACCGTCACCGATATCGCAGCGGTGCATCGGCGAGTGAGCAGCTGGAGATCCGGCCGCCAGGCCGCCAGCCTCCTCCTCCGAAGCAATGGGCGCCGCTCCGCCTCTTGACCTGGATTTCCCGGAAGTGGAACGGGGATTGATGTTTCCCAGGTGATCAGGCGCGGCGCGAGCGCACCGGACCACCGAGCAGCTCGGATAGCGTCGCTGTGATGGTCGCTTCTCGTCGCCGTTCGCTGCTAACTCGTTCCCGAGCTGCTTCGATCGAGCGCTGATCGATACCGGCGAGCGGCGCCAAATCCAGCAGCTGAGGTATGTGTAGCACGGCATGTTCGAGATAGTTATCGATTTGAAAACCGTGAACTTCTTCGGTGACCGGATCAACCATCAGCGCGGTCAGACCATTTTCCTGCGGGACACTTACGAGCGGATCTTCGCACGGCAGCACATAGAGATACAGGGTGTCGCTGAACTCGTTGTAGTCCAGGCGGGCACTATTGGCGTCGTATTCCCGGTTCAGACGCTCAAAGGACGGATTCAATTTTCGAACGTTGTGCTCGTTTATGGCCATTTCCGCTGCTCGCCTCTCGGAACGCGGTCTGTCGGATATGCTGTGACGACCCGACCTGAAGCCCTCTCGTCGACCGGGCGTTCAACAATCTTAACGCACACCTTCAGGTAAAGGTGGCTAAGAGGTCCGGGTAGCACCGACGATCGATAGAAGCATTCGCCATCCCGATGGAACTTGTCGAAAGTGACAAGGTCTGGTTCGACGAGCGTCACGCGCATCGAATCCAGCGCATCCTCGGGCAG
>SKTL01000360.1 GCA_007122555.1 Thermomicrobiaceae bacterium
ACGATCGCGCCTGCTCCAGCGATGCTTTCCAGCGACGGTAGTGATCGCTGACGTCAGCTTCCTCATCGTAGAGCGATTCAGTCGCTTCCGAAGGATCGGCCGGCGGGGGCATCGGAATCGGGTCGATCTGGTGGCTTTCAGATGCGGGCGGAGGCGTGGTGACGCGCCCGCCGGCCACATCGGGTGACCGCGAGGCGACGGTCATCGGTCGCGTATCGTCCAGTGCCGACGCGCCGGGTCTCGAAGCCGGTTCGGTCTTGTAGGCGGCGCGTGCGGCGAGCGCATCATGGTAACGGGGATCGCCCGATCGGGCGTCGTCGCTCTCGCTGAAGACCTTTCTGGCTTCGTCACTCGTCATATAAACCAGAACCAGAATGGCGACGATCGTCCAGATCGGAAAACCTATCAGCGCAAAAGCGCCCAGCACGATGGCGCCCATACGAGCCCACTCGCGCATCCGCAGCAGTCCCCAGCCGACGACGATCGAGGCGAACCCGAAACCGACGAACAGGGCCAAGGCCGCGGTCGCCAGCGCCAGCGACGCGAATACGCCCTCGTAGACGTCAACATAGAAGAAGATAGATGGGAAGAGGACGGCCGGAATCATACAGCTCAGCAGGAACAGAATCCCCGCGGTGACGAACTGATACACCGCAATGAGGGTGACGAATTCCGGGCGTCGATTCATGGAAGCAGATTGTGAATGGTTCATGCCTGCGTTGCCATCCTGCTGTATCGATCGTGGTAACGGTCTGTCTGAGCAGAGGATACACGCCCGAAGCGCCTTTTGTCGGTAGTGATGACACGATTCAGCGGGCACAATTCTTGCTGCAACGTGCTCTTGTGGATGTTAACGAGGCTCGGATGATAGTGAGCGCCCGGAGGATCAGCGGTGCTCAGTGAAATGGACTCGTCCAGATCTGCTATCATCAGAGGTTGAATACGGTTGATCGTTGCCCGCGCCAGGTCGGCATCCGGGCAAAACGGCTAATCGGTTTTCCGAAGAACCGTCGTTAGGGGAGTTTCATGGTACGCACCATGTTCCTGAACAGCACAGCTGTTGCTGGACTGACGCCTCGAATGACGACGGCTGGATCCTCATCAATGAGCCGGTCTCGGACTTCCTCAAAGTCGTCATCATCTTCCTCATCACGGTCATCACGCGACCCGGGAGGACGGAATGATTCGATGATTTGTCTGGAGGTCTGGAACAATGACAACGTTACGACTGGCAATTGATCTCGATGGCGTACTGACCGAACCACCGGTACGTCTGGCCCACGCGGCAAATGAAACCTGGGGTCTCGACCTTCCGGATCACGCGTTTGTTGATTCGGCGGGACTCAACGTTCCCCAGGAAGTCCGCGAATGGGTCTATGTTGAAGGAGGACCAGCTTCGTCGCTTGAGCCGGCGCCGTGGGCTCAGGAGTTTCTGAGGCGGGCTATTGAAACGTTCGGCCCGGATCAGGTGCAGATCATCACCGCCCGGCCGACATGTGTTGAAGCAGCCACCAGGGAATGGCTGCGCCGGAATGACTTTCCGGACGTTCGCGTTCTCTTTGCTGAGGACAAGGTTCCGGTGGCGATTGACGCCGGGGTCACCCACGCGGTTGAGGACAGCCTGCGCCACGGAGCGGATTACGCCCGAAACGGCATTCGCTGTTGTCTGATCTCGCCGCACGCCACGCAACCGGACGATTCGAACCGGCTGGTTCGTCTTCCGGATCTGCGAGCAGTTTTCGACCGGCTAACCGGTCAGCAATCAATAAACGAAAAACATACCCGCGTTGATACTGATTTTGATGATGACGAGTCACGAGACTGGAGAACCGAGATGAGTAACGAAGATCCGGCGATGCAGGAGCGCCACTACCGGATCGTCGTCAGTGATGTGATTGACGCCCGAGCCAGGCAATTGCTCGAAGAACAGGCCGATCTGATCGATGTCGATGGGACTGATACGTCGGCATTGATGGACGCGCTGCAGGACGCTGACGCGCTGATCGTCCGCAGCGAAACGCAGGTGACACGGGACATCCTGGCTGCAGGACCGAAACTCCAGCTGGTCGCCCGCGCCGGGGTTGGCGTCGACAATATCGACGTTGACGCCGCAACTGAGGCAGGGGTGCTGGTGCTCAATGCGCCGGGCGCCAACGCGATCTCCGCCGGGGAGCACACCCTCGGGCTTCTGCTGGCGTTGTCCCGGTCGATTCCAGACGCCAATGAGGCGGTTCACGACGGTCGCTGGGAACGCAAGCGCTTCAAGCCGTTTGATATCAATGGCAAGACGATAGGGATCGTCGGCCTCGGACGGGTTGGCGGCGTCCTCGCCCATCGATTACGCGGATTCGATGTCGAGCTGATCGCTCACGATCCGTACATCTCGCGCGATCGTTTCAAGGAGTTGCACTGCGAGCCGGTCGCCTATGAAGAGCTGCTCCAGCGCGCGGACGTGATTACGTTCCACGTTCCGGCGACACTGGAGACGACGAACATGCTCGATCGAGAGACGCTCTTGCGGGTCAAGCAGGGGGCGATCGTGCTCAACTGCGCCCGTGGCGAGATCGTTGACGCCGACGCGCTGGCGGAGGCGCTCAAATCCGGTCAAATTGCCGGCGCCGGGGTAGATGTTTATCCCAACGAGCCGGCCCACGAAAGCCCGCTGTTCAACCTGCCGAACGTGGTCCTGACACCGCATATCGGCGGCTCGAGCGGCGAGGCGCTGGCCAAGGTCGGCGAGATGATCGGCAGCACCGTGCTCTCAGCCCTTGCCGGACAGGCCGTGCCCAACGCGGTCAACCTGCCGCCGGCGACGATGAACGCGACCGAGCTTCAGCGTCTTACGCACGTCGCCGGCGCCGCCGGGCACTTGCTCGCGGTGTTGCGTTCGGACCGCCCCGCGGACTATCGGGTGACCGTCAACGGCGTGGTTCCGCGAGAAGTCGTGGAGCACGTCGCAGTCGCCGGGTTGGCCGAGTCGCTGGAGCGCTGGACTGAGAAACGCGTGACTCCGGTCAATGCCCGCCTGATCGCCGACGAGCTCGGCATGGAAATCCAGACATTCGTGGCGGACGCGGATCCGGACCATGTTCCGGAGTTCACCTTTGAGGTCGACGGCGACGACCCGCATCGAGTGACGGTTCGCTGGGATCGTCGCGACGCCGGAATCATGGAAGTCGATCGCTTCACGCTGGAACGCCCGCTGGCTGGTGATGTGCTCATCACCCATCACATCGACCGGCCCGGCATTGTCGGGCGCATCGGCACGCTGCTCGGCA
>SKTL01000419.1 GCA_007122555.1 Thermomicrobiaceae bacterium
CGAGTCGCCCTCGTGGCTGATGTGCCAGATGTTCTCATCCCGGGAGTACATGTTGTTCTTGCCCTGAGTCACCGGGATACCGTGCTTGTCGGCATAGGCGAGCGCGTCTTCACGACCGGTGATGTCCCACTCGCGCCAGGGGGCGATCACTTTGAGATCCGGAGCTAGCGCCTGATAGGTCAGCTCGAACCGAACCTGATCATTGCCCTTTCCGGTGCACCCGTGCGCCACCGCGTCGGCGCCCTCGAGTCGGGCAATTTCGACCTGATGGGATGCGGTCACCGGCCGGGCGAAGCTGGTGCCAAGCAGGTATTTTCGTTCGTAAACCGCGCCGGCCCGGAGCGTCGGGAAGGCGTAGCCGGTGAGCAGTTCATGAGTGAGATCACGCGCATAGAGCTTCGAAGCGCCGCTCGCCTTCGCTTTCTCCTCAAGCCCTTCCATCGAATCGGACTGACCGAGATTCGCGGTAAAGGCGACCACCTCGCAGTTGTAGTTTTCCTTCAACCACGTAACGATAACGGACGTATCCAGTCCGCCGGAATAGGCGAGCACGACCTTCTTGACCTCTGGTTTTGCTGACATCTGTTGAATTCTCCTCTACACGAATGCGTTGCGAGCAATGGGTTCAGGGCGAACCCGTGCAGTTCCCTGGTTAGTTCCAGCGCCTGGCCCGTCCGGGCATTCGGTAGAGCATCGAGTGGTGCATCCTTGAATGTGCCGGGCTGCTCCCGGGCCGAAAAAACGGGCACTGGCCCCAGTGCCCGGAGCGTGAGGAGGATACCGTCGGAACCGGGCATTGTCAAGCATTCACAACGGTTCAGGATCTGCCATAATCCGGCAGATAAACTGCGATGACGACGCAGCAAGCAGGGAGCGCCGGCGCCGAATGACAGACGCTGAGAACCAGATCCGCCTGATCGATCTCACCTTTCTCGATGGAGCCAGACAACTCGCCATGAGCGAGGCGATTATGACCGCGGTCGGCCAGGGCGCCGCTCCGCCCACGCTGCGGTTGTACTCGTGGTCGGAGCCGGTGGTTATTCTCGGGGTTGGCCAGCCCGCATCCGACCTCGATCTGGATGTCGTTCGCGCCCGCGGCTACCGGATTCTCCGCCGCATCGGCGGCGGGACTGCCGTCTATCACGACGCCGACGAGGTGAGCGTTGACTTCATCGTCCAGACCGGGAGCCAACTGGGACCAACCGACGTTCATGCCGGCTACCGGCAATTCGCCGCGCTCCTGGAGGACGCGCTTGGTCAGGTTGATATCCGGACCAGCACGGTGACCGTTGAGCAGGCTCGGGCAGTGACGCCAGATCCGGTTTTGCGCCCGATCTGTTTCGCTTCGGTTTCCCCGTTCGAGTTCTTCCACAATCTCCGCAAGCTTGACGGAATCTGCCAGATCCGGAGGCGCGACGCGATCACCTACCAGGCGGCGATCTACAACCGCTTTCCAGTCGAACCGATGATCGCCAGCATCACCCACGAGTGCGAATCGATCCGGGAGTATCGGAGACAGCGTCTCACAGAGTTCGCCACCGACATGGAAACTGCGCGCGGCGAACCTGTCGACTACGCTGAGCTTCAGAACAGCCTGGTGCGCTCAGTAACCCGGCTCCTTGATGTGGACGTCGTTCCGGGATCCCTGACCGGGTTCGAGCAGCAGGAAACCGAGCGGCTTATCGCGGAAAAATACGCCAATGACAGCTGGACGTTCCGCCGATAGGGATCGCCAATGAAGCCGGACTGCTGATCGATCGTTGAATCATCAAAGCGTGACAGTTCGAGACTCAGTATCGGAAAGGTATCCAAAAGCCTTATGCGACATCGGGGAACCACGCTGGCGTTTCATACCGGACTCTGTCTGGCGATCCTCGCCAGCCTGATTCTCGCGCAGGTCAGCCAGGCGACGCCGGCTACCGCCGCGAGCGGCGCGCTGCAACGCATTGTCTACCTTGATCGTGACAACAATGTCTGGACCTCGCAGACGGATGGTTCCGATGTCGAGCAACTCACCACAACCGGGGGCTTTGGCAACGTACGGATGTCCGCCGACGGAACCCGGATCCTGGCAACTGGCCCGTATAACGGCGAAACCGGCATTTACCTGTTCAGCACCGACGGGGATGGGCCATCCGGTTCGATCGCAACAGGACGCTTGCCGGTCTGGTCGCCGGACAATTCCCATTTCGCCTTCGCGCAGGATGGCTACGTGCATGTGTTCACCCGAGACCTGGAGTTCGTGGTGACCTCAGGCGCGCCGGCGCACGAGCTCCAGTGGTCTCCGGACGGCCAGCGAATCGGATTCGCCCGCAATCTGGTCGACGCCTACGGCAGCGGGTGTGCGGTTCGTCAACTCGGATGGATCGATGCGGAGAGCGGCGCCGCTCATACCGCCGGCGCCGCGATCGGGCAATTCGCCTGGAACGGCAGCGGAACTGCGCTGCTGCACGTGTCCGCGAGCGATGGAGCCATTCGCGCCCGTTCTGTCATCGATGACAGCAATCCGATTATCTCAACGACACTGATCAATCCTTGCGGGGCGCCGTTCTTCACCACAGCTGATGGCCGCCACCTGATTTCGGCGCGATGGACCGGACAGGATCAGACCAATCTCGTGGTAATAGACCAGCGGACGCGTGAAGAAACAATCTACTCCAACGTACCTGTCGATTTTCCGGCGTCACAACTCCCCAGTTCATCAATCACCGGCGACTCCACCGGTCGATACATCACGCTTGTGCGCAGTTTTCCAACTGACATTCACCGGATCGATCTTGAATCGGGCGAGATGTGGCCGCTTCTGACCAACGACTGGCGGAGAGTGCTTGGATTCTCCCCGAACGGTGATTACTTCGCGCTGCTTCTCACGCCGACCGGCCGCGCGCCAGAAACAGTGATTTATCACCTCGACGGGAGCCATCGAACGGTGCACGGTGCTGGCTGGCTATCGTGGCAACCGTCACCGCTCAATGTATCAGCCGCGGTCGCCTGGCAACGAAGCTGGGACCGCGAAGACCGCCCGGTGATCGCCGGCGAATCCCGAACCTGGCTCTGGGGGCCGGAGTTCTTTGACGCCCGTGTGGAGGAATACGATGAGACGCCAGGCGGTTTCCGGGCGGTTCGATACTACGACAAGAGTCGCATGGAGCTGACGCATCCCGCCGGAGACCGGAACAGCGAATGGTATGTCACGAACGGTCTGCTCGTCCGGGAGCTTATCACCGGACAGATGCAGGTCGGCGACAACCGGTTCGTCGGACGTCAACCTTC
>SKTL01000064.1 GCA_007122555.1 Thermomicrobiaceae bacterium
CCGTCATTCTGTCCGGCGGGTTCAATGCCATCAGCTGCCGCAGCCAGCATGATGAGAATCGCGAACTGGTGCATGGTGTTCGTTTCGCCTTCGTGATGTCGGTCGTGCGCCCGATTAGCGGTCGCTGGCCGAATCATCTTCTTCAGCGTCGTCGCCGTTGTCGTAATCCTCAGGCATTCCCGGCTTGCTCTGTTGGAGCAACATGATTGTCGCGGCGATGATGCTGATGATCACCGCGCCGAGAATCAGCAATCCGGTGTTGAACTCGTCAGCATTCGCCTCGTTCGTCGCGGCTTCAACTGAGACTCCCTCGCCCAGCGCATCGAGATCCTCATCCGCGCGCTCCAGCAATGCCGTCCGGTGATACAGCGCCGTGGTCAGCGGCGTTCCGTCGCTGTGGGCGTACACGATGTACGACGCGCCTTCTTCAAAAGGAAAACCGCAGATTCCTTCGTCCTGATGCGTCTCGACAACGACCGGCGATGAGTCCACGCCTTTCCAGGCGCGATCGACAGCGAACGAGACCGCGAGATACTGCTCACTCGGATCGTCATCGACCGGCTCTACTGAGGTCACGTCACCGGAGAACACGGCCGTTGCTTCGTCCAGCGCCTCCTGCGGCGGTGGCGGCGGCTCGAAATCACAGGCGACTGCAGGTGGCGCGGCGGCAAGCAGGGCGGCAAGCATCATCGACACGATGAGTGTGATCCGTGCGAATCCTCGCATCTGTCCGCCTTCCGTGATTGAACGTAGTACTCCAGTCCATCGAGCAGCCTGTGGGCGCAGCCAGCCAGGGAAGCTCGCCAGTCTCTTGCTGTCTCAGAGCGTTCCGGCATCTCCTCCTCGGTGTGTTCAACCATCAGAGCTATCGGATCGCTCTTGGCGGCGACGTATCGATAGAGCGCCAAAGTCCTGAAGCCGAGCTGTTTCGCGAGGCGTTGCATCGTCACCGACCCGAAACCCTCGGCATCGGCGATCGCTATCGCTTCCCGGGCGATCTGGTTCAGTATCAAACCGGACTTTGGGCCCCGCTGAGGTCGTTCACGATCTCTCCGCAACCCTTCGATTCGTCGCTGTCGTCGTTTTGAGCTGCTCCATTCCTCAAGCGTTCTCCAATTCTACCCTTGATATTGGCAAGCAGAACTGTGAATTCCGCGCGGAATACCAAGTGTGCATCACGTACTCATTCAGGTTGGAGCATGTCATGTCACAGAGCGGGCTGATCGTCCGAGTGGAATCCGCTGTCATCCACCGCGCTTGCTTCTCGCGAGCTGATCGGCAATCCAGGCTCCAGTGGCGACTCCTGGATCGCCTGAAACGCAATCCTGATGGCGACTGTGTGGCCGATACTAATCACCGCGGTCTTTGCGCCTTTCGCGGTTCGGAGATATCGCGACGCAAGCCAATAGGGGACGTTATCGGGTAAGTCGCCTCAACACCGAATTGGTTTGGTGGATACGGTGCGTCTGCCATAATGGCGTCATGGGCTGGAGTCCGCCGGAGAATTCATGAGAAACGAGTCTCGATGTCACATGAAATGGCGCGTCCGCCGGGATTAACTGGCGGCGAGGTGACTGGACGAGCCGACATTGTCATTGTTGGCGCGGGAGTTATGGGCTGCAGTATCGCCTGGAGCCTTTCACAACGAGGGGCGGGCCGGATCGTCGTTCTGGAGCGCGACAAGATCGCTCGTGGTTCAACGGCAGCCGCCGCAGGTGGCGTGCGCCTGCAATTTTCCACCGCGACGAACATTGAGCTTTCGGCGTACAGCATGGACGTTTGGGAGAACTTCGAGAACCTCTTTGGCGTCGAAATCGGACTCCGCCAGCAAGGCTATTTGCTGCTGGTCACTGATCCGTCGCACGTTCCAGTTTTCCAGGAAAATCTCCGCCTGCAGCAGTCCTACGATGTTCCAGCACAATGGTTGACACCCGACGAAATCCTTGAGCTAAACCCTGTTGTTCGTGTGGACGACGTGATCGGCGCGACGTTCTGTCCTCGTGACGGCTGGTGCGATCCCTACTCGGCCACCATGGGGTTCGCACGAGCGGCCCGTCGGCACGGTGTCGAGATCCGCCAGGATAGCGAAGTCACCGGCATTCGACGAGTAGGCGATCGAATAACTGGAGTCGAGCTGGCGGACGAGGTGATCGAGGCGGACCTCGTTATCCTTTGCACCGGTCCGCATACCAACCAGGTCGGTGCAACGGCCGCCGTGGATATCCCGATCCTCCCGTACCGCCGGATGTCGTTCACTACCAGGCCGTTCGACGACGTGCCCTCGACGATTCCATTTACGGTCGAGTTCGCTCGCGGATTGTATGTCCACCCGGAAGGCCCCGGGTTTCTTTTCGGAATGGGTAATCCAGACGAGCCGAGCAGTCTCGACGACACCGTTGACGAGGCATGGATGCTGAATACGATCGAAGCGTTGTGCGATCGAATACCGGCCTTCACAACAGCGGCGGTCCACGCTGGCTGGGCTGGGTCCTACGAGATCACCCCGGATGACAACCCGGTACTCGGATATGTTGGCGAGGTTGAGGGGTTGATTGTCGCGGCTGGGTTCAGCGGGCATGGGTTCATGCAAGGCCCCGCAATCGGCCAGTGCATTTCCGAGCTGGTGATGGATGGCGCGGCGCGTACGGTTGATATCTCGCCGTTTTCTCCAGGCCGGTTCAAGGATGGTCGTTTGGCTCAGGAGCGAAACGTTATCTGAGGGCCCCTCGGGCGGAAAGATCGTTACGTGCATGGGGCGCTGCCGGCATCAGAACGTCAGGATGTACACGCCCGCCTGAATCCGCTTGTAGAGGCTGGGATGCTGTTTGAACTCGTCCACCAGCGGAATACCGAGCTCTTCCGCCCGTTCCAGTACGCCGTATGAGCGAGCGCAGAACTTGCATACCCCGGTGACATGATCCTGGACCTGTTTGTAGAGCCGGTTCATCTCGTGTTCCGGGTCGGCGAACTCCACCCCCGCTTCAACCCCTTTGCCATCGAAGATCACTTCAACGTCGCCGCCGGACTCGATGACCTCCTTGGCCGTCATCAGCCCGTTGATCACACGCGATTTACCTTCCGCGGAGTCGGACGTTGCGAAAATGACGATAGCGACTGGCGGGGTGTTCTGATCTGTCATTCAGCGACTTCTCTCATAGTCAGCGTCGATATCTGAACCTCGTGCAGCAATAGATGTGTCTTCCCGCTCCCGGAATCGGGAGAGGACACGGGGGCGAGGACGGTTTCACCTACCACGCAAAATA
>SKTL01000211.1 GCA_007122555.1 Thermomicrobiaceae bacterium
CACCTCGCGTCGTCGGGAATTCAGTCGGCGAATACGGTGCGAGCACGCCCGGAATCAGCGCAACGACAAACAGCACGCTGATGAAAATAAGGCCGACAAAGGCCGGACGATACCGTTTGAAACGATTCCAGGCTCGACGGAATTCGGACCGTCGTTCACGTTCTCGCCCCGCCAATGCTTGCAGAGCGGTCTCTCCCTGCGCTCCACCGGATTGAGGACCAGGGGAACCTTTCGGTCCTGACTGCTCGTGTTCTTCTGAACTCATCGGTCCCGTCTTCTCTCTTACTCCACCGGTTGACGTACTATCCGATGCGAATGCGCGGATCAATCCACGTATAGACCAGATCGGTCAGGATACTGGCGATGACAACCACAATCGAGAAGAGCAATACGATCGCCTGAACAACCTGATAATCGTGCCGGTACACTGAGCTGATAAGCAAGCGTCCCAGTCCGGGAATCGCGAAGATCTGCTCAACAATAATCGTCCCGCTGAGAAAGAATGCGATGCGATAGCCAATGATTGAGGCGATCGGGAGCATGGCATTGCGAACGGCGTGCTTGACGATCACTGTGAACTCGGAGAGCCCCTTGGCTCGAGCAGTCCGCACGTAGTCCTCGGTCAGCACCTCAATCGTGGAACTCCGCATCAGGCGAGCAAGCAGCGCCGTCTCGGCGGTCGCCAGCACCACGACCGGCAGGATCCACCCGCTCCAGCTGTCCACGCCCGATGTCGGCACCCAGCCGAGGACCAGCGCGAAGAGCAACAGGAGCATCAGCGCCAGCCAGAAATTGGGGATGCAAATGCCTAACGTCGCGCCGACCATGCTGCCATAGTCAAGTTTGGAATAGCGTTTGACTCCGGCGGCAATGCCCAGCGGAATGGCGATCGCGAGTGAAACGATCAGTGTATAAAGGTTGAGATAGATCGTTGCTGGCGCGGCGTTACGGATCATCTGATTGATGGTCTGTCCAGGCCGCATGATGGAATCGCCAAAGTCGCCACGAACCATCCTTGAAATCCAGTTGATGTATTGCTCATGGAGCGGGAGATCAAGTCCCCAGCGCTGGCGCAACAGTTCAATTTGTTCCGTGGTCAGTGGTCGTTCACCAACGAATGCCTCAACTGGATCGCCAGGGGCAAGATGCATCAGCGAAAACGTGATGAGGCTGATGATAAACATCGTCAAGACGCCCTGGAGAATTCGACGAATAACGTAGCTGAGCATATCGGTGTGTCAATCCCATCACGTATGGATTCGTGATCAGAGCCGTGTCCGAAGGTAGTGGGTCGGGAAGCCACGGATATGGCTTCCCGATATCAGCGCTTTTTGACTAGAGGAGATCGACTGTCCGGAGAACCGTTACTCTTCAATCCAGACGTTTCGGAGAATACCGGATCGATAGAGCTGGTGACCCCACTGGACCTCTTCAGCCGCTGGAAGGCCCTGGACGCGAAGGTTCCACTGGTTGTACCACTCCCAGTGGGAGAAGAAGATGCACGGTACGTCTTCAGCGAAAATCTTCTGCACCTCGCTGTAGATCTCGCGGCGCGCGTCCGGATCTGCTTCCCGGACGCCTGCCTCAAGCAATTCGTCCATTTCCGGGTTACTGTAGTGGTTGAAGTTGTTTCCGCCGTCGGTGTGTAGCGTCACGCGGGCGTCAGGCTCGCCGCTACCGCCGCCATATCCCCAGTTGTACAGCGCCATGTCAGCCGTACCTTCACGCATGGGGCCTGACGTCTGCGGATTTTCCATGATTTGCATGTTCATGCCTACCTGAGACAGGAATTCGGTGACCATCTCGGCCTGTGGACGCCGGGCTTCATCACCGGTGATTACCATGCACTCCCACTCGAGACGCACGCCGTCCTTCTCGCGGACGCCGTCATCGCCTTCCACCCAGCCGGCTTCCTCGAGAAGTGCGATCGCCTGATCAGGGTCGAATGGGTAGTCTCGAACGTCCGGCTCGTAATACTCTTCAATCTTGGGCGCGATGTTCGCGGTCGCTTTCACGGCGGCGCCGGCGAACACCGACTCGATGACCTGATCGCGGTCGATTGCGTACATCATCGCCTGACGCACTTCCTTTTCTTCGAAGTACGGGCGTGTGTTGTTCATCGGAAAGTGGTTGAGCGTGGACCGGATCGTCTCGACCGACATGATTCCGAGTTCATCGGCCTGTTCGTGCATTCGAAGTGCGTCATCGACGCCGACCATCCAGATCGACGAATCCGCTCCACCGGTTTCCAGTTCCAGTACCCGGACTGAACCTTCAGGAACAATCCGGAGATTGACCTCGTCCAGGTAGGGTCGACCGTCCCAGTGGTCTTCAAACGCGCCGACCAGCGTGTGATCGTCTGGATCCCACTCGAGAAGCTGGAACGGGCCGGTGCCAATCGGATCGGCGCTGTAGCCCTCGTAGCCGAGTTCTTCGTGGTGGTGCGAGGCAACGATCATCGATGTCAGTCCGCGACGGAGCATTGACGCGTCCGGTTCGGCCATGTTCAGAACAATCGTATGGTCATCCGGCGCTTCGACGGAGTCCACGGAGATGAACTCCGCAGCGGTGAGCGCGGCGTTGTCAGGGTCCATGAACCAGTCGTAGGTGAACTTGACATCCTCGGACGTGAACGGCTCACCGTCGTGGAAGACGACGCCTTCCCGCAGCGTCAGGGTGTAAGTCATTCCGTCGTCACTGATCTCGTAGTCGGTGGCCAGCAACATCTCGAGGTCATAAGTGTGGTCGACCTCGATGAGCGGTTCATGGATCAGATTGATTGCAGTCCAAGTGACCGTCGGGCCGTCATCATCCGGATGGAGGGTCTCGATCGGATGGTGGCCCATAAGAACCAACCGGCCGCCGTACTGATCGTCCTCGGGCTCGTCAGCCGGCTCATCGTCATCGTCGACCGGTTCTTCGTCATCATCGTCCGGCTCGTCTACCGGATCGACATCATCAGTATCGTCGACGGCAACGTCATCATCGTCGTCATCGGTTTCACAGGCGGCGATCAATGAACCGAAAATCGGCATTGAAACACCGAGCAGCGCGGCGCGCTGCAAGAGATAGCGGCGGCTCATCGGAACTGCGTTCAGCGCCTGAGCCAGTTCTTTGGGATCGCGCATGAAGTCCTCCTCCTCAAGGTGACTTACGCCAATCAGATTCGTTTTCCGGGTCAATGGATATTACCGTCAACTGTGCGGAATCCGCGTCTCCTGTTTCGGAGCGTGACGTGATTCGCTTGCATCGGAGATATC
>SKTL01000067.1 GCA_007122555.1 Thermomicrobiaceae bacterium
GATCACCCGCTGGATGGCTACCGGCTTCCATTCATTCTTGCCGGAGTCGCCTTGATCGCTGCCTTCATCCTCCGGCAGACACGCCTTAGCAACCCGCTCGTGCCTTTGCGGCTGTTCCGGATACGGCGCTTCTCGTCGGCCGCCATCGCGAATTTCGGGATGGGCGTTGCCCTGATGGTGGCCTTAGTCAATGTTCCCGTGGCAGTCGCCGTCCTCGTAAGCGCCAGCCGGCTTAGTGTTGTTACGGCGCAACTCCTGGCCGGATTCTCAATCCCAATGGCGATCACGGCGCTGTCAGGCGGCTTCCTGGTGCGCCAGCTCGGGCGGATGCCTCCGGCTGCCGCAGGCTTCGCGCTCGGAGCTGTCGGATACCTTCTGATGAGCCGCTGGCCATACGAGATCGACTTCGCGGCGATGCTTCCCGGGCTGCTCCTCGCCGGGGCGGGACTTGGACTGGTGATCGCACCGCTGGCCGACGCCGCGCTCGTCTCGGCAAAGGAAGACGACCGGGGCATCGCCGCCAGCCTGGTGATCGTCATGCGCTTGCTTGGGATGACGCTGGGGATTTCCGTGCTCAGCGCCTGGGCCACCGGGCAAGTCGACAGCCGCTTGCGCGCGATCGACATCCCGCCGCAAACAGAGGCCGAAACGACAGCTCAGTATCTTGAGCGTCAGGAAGAGTACCTGTTTGATCAAGCAATTCCGATCACGCTCGACATCTTGCAGACAACATATCTGGTTGCCGGCATCGTCTGCATGCTGGCGTTGATACCAGCGCTCTGGATCGGGCGCAGAGCGATGAACTCAGGCGCCGAGCGCACCCCGTAGCGCGGAAACGGCCGTGCTCACCGGCTCTCTATCGGAATAGACGGAGGATCCAGTCACGAAGATGTCCGCCCCGGCAGCGCTTGCTGTGCGAATCGTTTCCCGATTGATCCCGCCATCGACCTCAATGCGAACACGGTCAAGTTTCCGTTCATCGATCATTGACCGCATCTTCCGGATCTTCTCCGGCGTCTGGGGAATAAACGCTTGCCCCCCGTACCCTGGATTGACTGACATGAGCAGCACGAGCTGGACGTTCTCCAGCAGTTCCTCAACCGCGCTGAGCGGGGTCGCCGGATTGACGGCGATTCCCGCCTCGACGTTCTGCTCGCGTATCTGCTGAATCGCTCGATGCGGATGCGGAGTGGACTCGACGTGAATGGTGATCAGATCCGCCCCGGCTTCGACGAAGGCGTCAATGTAACGCTCCGGGTGCTCGATCATCAGGTGGACATCGAGAGGCAGCGTCGTTGCCTCCCGAATCGCTGAAATGACCAGCGGACCGAACGAGATATTCGGCACGAAGTGCCCGTCCATAACGTCGAGATGAATCAGATCGACTCCCGCAGCCTCCGCTTCATGAATCTGCCCGCGCAAACGACCGAAATCCGCCGTCAGAATCGACGGGGCGATTGCCGGAGTCGCAACATTAGAGATCGAACGGTTCATGTCAGGCTATCCCTTCTGGTAGGCTGTGCAAGATGTCGAAACCGTCATCGGAAGGAACGGGTGTGGAGTCATCGACGGCCGGACGTATGTCCAGGAGAATACCGTATCAACTTATCGCTGGTCTCGCTCTCATTGCGATCTGGTGGCCAATCGCCTGGTTACAGATTCGCCCATTTTCAGACTACTACTTCTTCCCGCTCTGGCTCGGGTACATTCTGGCAGTGGACGGGATCGTCGAGTGGCGAACCGGCAGTTCCGCCTGGCGCCGAAGTCATACGACGTTCATCCTGCTCTTTCCTCTGTCTGCCGTGTTCTGGTGGATCTTTGAAGGGCTCAACGAATTCCTTGACAACTGGTACTACATCCATCCGGAGGGCACGGGCGACTGGTATTACGTGATTACGTCGACGCTTTCTTTCGCGACCGTGATTCCGGCAGTAATCGGAACCGTTGAACTCTTCGCCAGTTTCCGCATCGGGGAGCGGATTCCCGGGCTTGGACACTGGCGTTTCGGCCCGTCCGGATTGATGCGTTTCCAGATCGCCGGAGCCGTTATGCTGGCGCTAATCGCGATCTGGCCTACGTTCTTCTTTGCGCTTGTCTGGCTTGCGCTCTTCTTCCTCATCGAACCTTTGAATCAGAGACTCGGGCAGCACTCGCTCTGGCAATATGCGCGAGACAATCGATGGGGGCCGATTTACAACGTTATGCTGGGAACCACGTTTACTGGGTTCTTCTGGGAAATGTGGAACCTCTACGCCAACCCGAAGTGGTTCTACGACGTCCCGTTCGTCCACGTCCTGCAAATATTTGAGATGCCTGCGCTCGGCTATTTTGGATACATGCCCTTCGGTCTGGAAGTGATCTCCTTCACCGCATTATTCATCTGGTTCTTCGGGCATCGACCGCAGCGCTACATCAGAGCGTCACTTGACGATCAGGCTTGATTACCGTGGTCCGGCGCGCGCGGATCACTGCCTCAGGATGATTCGGTCGTCGCCCCGGATGTCAACTTCTGCGTCGGTGACTGGCATCGTCGACTCGTCTCCAGTGTTAACGAAACTGATCATGAGCGCGCTCACTGTTATGTCCTCCGGCAACTCGATCAGCGAGCGGTCGATTACCGTGTCGCCAGACTGCCAGAGTCGCGGCGGGGACATTCCCGACAGCGCATAATCGCGATGCTGCCAGACCGTGTCTCCACTGGGGTCGATCACCTCGAACGAGATCTGGTAGTCACCGCCCAGTGGCTCACGCTTTCGCCACGTGATATCTGTTCGAAGCCGACGGTCATCGAGTTCCCATCGGGCATCGTGCATCGTGATGCGTCCATCGAACGTCGCCTGGGAAGCTGAATCGTCATGTTCAGACACGATGCGGCCAGGCTGGAAGACGTATGGACCCTCCCCGGCGAGTCTCATCACATGTAATTGATATCCGTCGCGGAGGTATTGGTTGACCTGATCATGATCGAGAAATGGTCCGTGAGGCGACCATGCATACGTCCAACGAGTGACAAATGGCGCAAGCGCCCCCGAAGAAATCTCCGCGGACTCCCCGCGAACCGCGTAGTAGAGGCCGTCGAATCCGAGATATGACGGGACTCCCTGCACGCCGAGATGTCCGATTGGATACTCCTGGTCCGCAAGCGAATGAAACGAGAACCACTCGGGAGCATTCATTATCAACACGGGACGTCCCCGGGAGGAGTCGGCGACGTCGACAATCGAGTCGATTACATCGTTTGAAACCGAGAACATCTCCAC
>SKTL01000484.1 GCA_007122555.1 Thermomicrobiaceae bacterium
AGCGACAGGGAGCTCGAGCGGAGCCGCGTTCAACGCGAGCGTCGGATTGCGTCGCGCGAAATCGCGAATCCAGGGCGGTCTCAGGGGATCGGACGGGAGATACCCCTGCGAGGGGATTTCGCGCTGTAAACCGATGATGAACAGCCTTGGACGGCTTTGCGGAACGAAGTGCCGGGCGTTTACGACAAGCAGATCGCACCAATACCCGAGGCGGTTGAGATACTCGATAGCGTGTCTCAGGTCATCGCCGTTGTTCGATGTTGCGAAACTCGGGACGTTCTCCAGCAGGATGGCTTCCGGCTTCCGGGTGCGCATTTCATGCAGGATTCGGGCGAACTCCCAGAACATGCGAGATTGAGCGCCGCTGAGGCCGGTTCTCGTGCCCGCAAGCGACAGATCCGTGCACGGAAACGACGCCGTTGCGAGATCAATTTCGGGAATGTCGTCTCCCACGACGTTCCGTATATCTTCGAGCACGAAGTCCGGCGCATTGAAATTGCGCCGGTACATCTCGAACTTGGATCGATCGATGTCGTTTGCCCAGACGACACGAAAGCCGTGCGGTTCAAGCGCCAGGCGAACGAGACCAATTCCTGCAAAGAACTCTGCAACTCTCAACTTCGGGCTCTCCCGCGACCACTGCTCTATCGATTCGGAACGTTTTCGTGTCATCCAGTCGTCTGCGATAGCATAGCGGCAGCTGGAAGGCTACGCCACACGGGCCATGACGCCGATCCCAACGTCTTGGTGTTTCCGCCTTGGTCGTGACGTAGTGATGGTCAGCCGGCATGGGTCGACATTCACGCCCGATGACTGGAACGATTGTTGCAGCGTCGCTACAACCAGGTTCGCGGCGCTTCCTGAAGCTCCGAAACCCGTCCAGAACAGAATTGCGGGTAGATATCATTGCCAGACACCGTAGACTCCGCCACCAGAAGCAAGATCATGGCGCTGGTTCGTTCACATAACACGAAACCAGAGATCGCGGTCAGGAAAGCGCTGCATGCCGGCGGGTACCGGTTCCGGCTTCACAGAAACGATCTGCCCGGAAAACCTGATCTCGTCCTTCCGAAATACGGAATTGCGATCTTTGTGCATGGCTGCTTCTGGCACGGGCATCATTGCAAACGGGGTAACCGGATTCCCGCAACCAACCGGGAATACTGGTTGGCCAAGATCGGACGAAACGTAGCTCGCGATCGCGAATCAATTGCGAAACTCCAGCGTCTTGGTTGGGAAACGAGAATTCTCTGGGAGTGCGAGCTTTCCGCGGGAATCGATTCCCTCCTCGCCGAGTTGCAGGAGATTCGCGGATAGATGGTGAATCTCAAACCGCAACAGCCCGGTATCGACCGTGATCACACTGAAGGAGCGCACCGTGGCGAACCGCCTGCAATACGAAACCAGCCCGTATCTGTTGCAACACAAGGACAACCCGGTCGATTGGTACCCGTGGGGCGACGAGGCGTTTCAGCGCGCCCGCGATGAAGATAAGCCGATCTTGCTGAGTGTCGGCTACTCCGCCTGCCACTGGTGTCATGTGATGGAGCACGAGTCGTTCTCATCAGAGCGAATCGCCGGAATCATGAACCGGCACTTCATCAGCATCAAAGTGGATCGGGAAGAGCGGCCCGATGTCGACGCCATCTACATGACGGCCGTCCAGATGATGACCGGACAGGGCGGGTGGCCGATGACCGTCTTTCTGACGCCGGACGGCAAGCCGTTCTATGGCGGCACCTATTTTCCGCCGCAGGATCATCCGCCGCTACCCGGGTTCCCGAAAGTGCTGCAAACGATTGCACAGGCCTACCAGGAGCGCCGGGATGAGCTGACGAATTCCGCCGAGAAGGTCGGAGACGCGCTGACTGAGCACTTCCAGCACGAGCTGGAGACGAGCACGCTTTCGCAGGCGACGCTGGACGAGGCTGCCCGGAACCTGTCGCCGCAGTTCGACAGCTACAATGGCGGGTTTGGCGGCGCGCCAAAGTTTCCGCCCTCGATGATTATCGACTTCCTGCTGCGCATTTACCATCGCACTGGAGCGGATCGCTCACTGGAGATGGCCGAGATGACGCTGCGGAAGATGGCCCGGGGCGGCTTGCAGGACCAGATCGGCGGCGGATTTCACCGCTATACCGTCGATGCGATCTGGCTGACGCCGCATTTCGAAAAGATGCTGTACGACAACGGGTTGCTCGCGCGAGCCTATGTCGATGCCTGGCGGTTGACCGGCAATCAGCTTTACCGGGAAACGGCCGAAGGAGTCTTTCACTACGTTCAGCGAGAGATGACATCGCCCGAAGGCGGATTCTATTCAGCGCAGGATGCCGATAGCGAGGGTGAAGAAGGCAAGTTCTACGTCTGGGATATGACGGAGATCGAGGAGATTCTCGATCCGTCCGAAGCCGAGATTGTCAAGAGCTTCTATGGCGTCAGCGCCACCGGCAACTTCGAGGGCAAGAATATTCTGAGTGTTCCGCGAGAACCGTGCGACGTCGCGACTGAACTGGGAATCGACGAAGCCGAACTTCTGAAAACGATCCGGACCGCGAACCAGAAGCTGTACGACGCACGGGCGCAACGAGTCTGGCCAGGACGCGACGATAAGATCCTGACCGGATGGAACGGGTTGATGTTGCGGGCGCTTGCCGAAGGCGCCGTGGCGTTCGATTGTCAGGATCTGCTGGACACCGCGGTCCGCAACGCGACATTCCTGCGTGACAATCTCTATCCGGAAGGCCGGCTCCTTCGCAGCTACAAAGACGGCGAGGCGAAGGTCAGCGGGTTCCTGGAGGACTACGCCTATCTGGCGAACGCGCTCGTTTCGCTCTACGAGGCGACGTTCGATGAGCAATGGCTCCGCTGGGCCGATGAGCTGGTGCAAACGATGATCGCCGAGTTTGCCGATGAGCAGAACGCCGGCTTTTTTGATACCGGCGTCAATCACCAGGGTCTGATCACCCGCCCAAAGGAGTTCGTCGACAACGCCCAGCCCAGCGGGAACTCGATGGCGGCGGAGCTTCTCCAGCGACTGGCGATTCTGACCAACAATGCAGACTATCGCCGGCGAGCGGTCGAGATACTGGAGCGCTACGGCTCGCTCGCCGCCCAGCAGCCGAACGGGTTCGGTCACATGCTCGCGGCGTACGATTTCGCGGTCTCAACCCCACTGGAAGTTGCGATCGTGGGAGATCCAGGGGATTCGTCGACCAGGGCGTTGCTCGACACTGTTGGTCACGCCTA
>SKTL01000264.1 GCA_007122555.1 Thermomicrobiaceae bacterium
AAACGAACTTCAGGGAGGCGGCATGTTGAGCCGATTGCAGACGGCCCTCAAGTATATGACCTATGGCGTGCTGATCGGGATTTTCTTCGCGCCGGATAGTGGTGCGGAAACACGACGGAAGATCGTCAACTGGGTAACCAGTGGCTGTCGCGACTTCTTCAGCAACCTGACCGGCGGCAACGCTCGGTAGCCTGAAGGTGCGCTGCTCACCGGTGGCGTTTTCGCGATCATTGGGTTCCCGTTGCATTCAATACTGAAAGCGTTCCCCTGTGCTTCCAATTGGCGATGACAATCGCGGGCGCCGGCTCACCCCCATCGTCAACTGGCTGCTGATCCTCGCGAACCTGGCGGTGTTCATTTATCAGATCTACCTTCCAATGCCTGATCTGGAGCGGTTCCTGTGGGCATACGGAGCGATCCCGGCAGACCTGACCGACGCCTTTCCATCTCCGTCAATCGATAGCCTGACGGTCTACTCAACGATATTCACCTCGATGTTTCTGCACGGGAGTATCCTGCACTTTCTGGGGAACATGCTCTTTCTCTGGGTATTCGGGGACAATATCGAAGATGCGATGGGGCACGTCGGGTATCTCCTCTTCTACATCGCCGGAGGCTTCTCCGCGGCGCTGGCGCACATCGCGTTCGAGATCGACAGCGTTGTTCCGATGATCGGCGCGAGCGGAGCGATCTCCGCGGTGATGGGGGCGTATCTGCTGTTGTTTCCGGGCGGAATGGTCCGCGTGCTGATCTTCATCGGCATCCCGTTGATCTTCTCGGTACCGGCCCTGCTGGTTATCGGGATGTGGTTTGCAACGCAATTCATGTCCGGGATGGCTGCGCTGGAAGGCGCCGGCGAGGCTGCCGGGGGTATCGCCTTCTGGGCGCATATCGGCGGATTCGTGGCCGGAGCGGTGCTTGTCTGGTTCTTTCGGGATCCCTACGCGGTGGAGCGTCAGAAAGCGGCCAGATCCGGGCGTCGTGCATTTGGGCGGATGTAGGGAGAATCGCCCTCACCCCAGAGATCCCCCGGCTCCGCTCGAGACAGGCTCTCGTCCAACTCTGGGAGAGGGGAATAGTTTAAGTGTGATTGTTCGTGATCGACATCAGCCTAGTGATGATGCCCGTGGTGATAGTCTTCGATCTGTTCCGGATTGCTCTTGATCGCCATGTAGGCTGCGATGCCGGTCGTGAGCGGGACCGCACAGATCAATCCGAGACTGCCCACCAGCGTCCGAACGATCTCCTCGGCAAGAATCTCCCGGTTGATGATGTGAAGCGTCGGCTCGTTCAGTTGTGTGAAGAGGATCAAGAGCGGCAGCGCGACACCGGCGTAGGCCAGCACGAGCGTGTTGACGGTTGCCGCGATGTGATCCCGGCCGACGGTAATTCCCGAGGCGAATAGCTGAGCCATGGTCATTCTTGGGTTCGCTTTTCGCAGCTCGAAGACGACTGAGCTCTGGCTCACGGTGACGTCGTCGAGCACGCCGAGCGCGCCGATAATAATGCCGCCGAGCAACAGACCCTGCATGTTGATGCCTTCGCCGCCGACCATCACCTGAATAAATGCCGCCTCATCGGACGCCAGTCCGGTAAGCGACGATAACCGTACCCAGATAAACGCCAGCAGGCCGGTGATCATCAGGCTGACGCTGGTGCCCATCACGGCGGCGGTCGTCATCCTGCCGATTCCATGCACGATATAGAGCGTGAACATGAAGATGAAGATGGCGGCGAATACGCTGATCGTCACGGGGTTCGCGCCGTCGAGAATCCGGGGAATCATGAACCAGATGATCACCGCAAACGTAAACGCCAGACCAAGAATGGCTCGGACGCCTTTCCAGCGACCGAGGGCGATAATCGCGACCGCGAACATGGCTGCGAGCACGAGCATTGGCGTTGTGCGCACCCGGTCAGTGATGATGAACATCTCTTCCTGACCAGGCTCGGTGACCGGCGTATAGGAGACGAACACCTGATCGCCGGACTCATAGAGATGCTCGGTGGTATTGAGATCGATGACGCCAACCTGGACCTCGACGATCTCCCCTGAGCGTTCTCCCTCTCTCAGTTCAACCAGCAGGATCTGATACGGTTGCGTGATCGGGCCGAGATCAGTGACGCCTTGTTCGACGACCTCGACAACCTCAGCGCGAAGTGTCTGAGACTCGACACGCTCTTCCGGTGGTTGCTGCGCCTGCACCTCGGAAGGAACGAGGAAACCACCCGCGACGATAATCAGCAGTAGAGCGATGCGCCAATACAATAGCTTGCCTTACCGATTTCCGGCGTTTACGTGGGATGTGTTGAAGGTGTGGATCAAGGCCGCTGATTTCCCCGCTATCCTGCCTGCTTGTCCAGGAACCGGAGAATGACGGTGTCGATCTGATCATCACTCCGGAGACGTTCTTCGAGATTCTCGTTTCCGGCCCATGATTCGAGTGCCGCGACTACCTCAGCCCGTCTGGCGCCTGCCCCGCCCGCCAGATATCCGAGACCTGACAACTGTCCGGCTATTCGCGCGACCACTTCATCAGTCAGCGGTTCCAGCGTCGCCTCGTCGAGTCCGAAGAACACCTGATGCAGCTCAAAGAGACGCCGAAGTTCGGCAATCGGTGTCTGATGGTCCTCAACATGCAGGTCGAGCAACCGATCGGATCCGCCTCCGTAGCCCGCGTGTTGGCGGACGATGTAAATGGCGGCTGACTGCTGCCCGCGGCTGTCGCCGCCGGCGGTCTGTCCGGCTTCCACCGCGCTGATCAACCGGTGAGCGAAGCTCCCTGAGGTTGACTGGTAGGCATCGGCCATTGCATCGGTCGTATCCTGGCTGACCAGTATGTTCCCCTGGACACAGAATCCATCGCCCGTCTTTCCGCCCGCCCACGCGTGACATCCGGCGCCGGTGTAGTTTGCCGCGTTGCCGTAGCGGTCGACAAGGCCAATCTGACGTTGTTCGCGGTCGGGATCGGTCCGGGTAAGGTGGTCGATGACGCTATCAGCGTTCCACCCGGCCTGCAACAAGGCGAGACCGCGTTCGCCGTAGCTGGTGTTCGCCAGCGACTGCGTGGCGACAGCGCCGACATTCGCCCTGGCCCAGCTGACCACCGCGCCAACTCCGAAGAATTTCGATTGCACGGCAACTCCGAGATCACCGGTCTCGGAATCACGCCCAACAATCGAGAACGTGTTGACGTGCGGAATCGCGTTCACTGCCTGCTCCGTTTCACTCGCCCGGCGA
>SKTL01000522.1 GCA_007122555.1 Thermomicrobiaceae bacterium
CAGATCGTGGTACGTCGTCACCACCGGGACCGGGCGACTGCGGATGCCCAATCGCAGCGGCAAGAAATTAATCGACGGACGCATCTGAAACGCGCCGGTCTGGTACTGGATGTGAATCACATCAGGCGTCGTTCGTTCGATCGTCTGGCGCACCGTCTCGACGATGCTCCCGTCCCAGCGCTTCACGGTGCTGACGACGCGGTCATCATCATCGCCTGCGCTTGATGAGGTCATCACAAGGGATTCCCATCCGTGCGGCTCAAGTGACCGGGCGAGCCGATCGGTATAGTCGGCGATTCCGCCGTACATGGGCGGAAACTCGCCTGTGATGAACAGTACCCGTCCGCTCACGGGCGACCTCCCGATCCGCGAAACCGGGTCGTAAACACCCGAATGTACAACGCGACACGCTGCCAGCGCAGGCTTCGCTTGTGACCAATAATTCCCTTTGTCATCTCGATCCCTATTCGCACCAGATAGGTCATCAGCAGAAACAGATGCAGCAACCAGGCCGAGGCCTTGCCGTAGAGCTGACGGTAAAGCAGTACCTTGCTGGAATCAAAATGGATCTGGCGCTGCGGCGCGTTCTGACTACTGCTGGCGCCTTCATGATGGACGACCGTCGCGCTCGGAAGGTAGACAACACCCCAGCCGCGCTGTTTCATCCGGAAACACCATTCGACTTCCTCAGAGTACATGAAGTAGCGTTCATCAAGAAGTCCCGCGGATTCGATCGCTTCACGGCGCACCATCAAGCAGGCGCCGACCAGCCAGTCAACCTGCTGGGTCCGATCATTCGGACGATCTTCCAGATAGTAGCGTCGCACCACCCGATTGTCGGCCCAGTATTCCTGAATGAGGGTGCTCTCGAGATAGCCCGTCAGCCGTGTCGGGAACCGTCGACGCGACGACTGCACCGTTCCATCCGGGTAAAGCAGTCTCGGGCCGACCAGACCAACCTCAGGATTCGCGTCGAGGTAGTCAGCCAGTTGCCCGAATGCGTCCCCGAGCACGGTCGTATCCGGATTGAGCAGCACGATGTATCGGCCGCGAGCCGCGCGCATTCCCTGATTGTTCGCGGTCGCGAACCCGGCGTTGCGGCGATTTTCAATCAGTTTCACGTCCGGGAACCGGCGACGAATCATCGAAGCGGTTCCATCCGTCGATGCATTGTCAACGACGATGAGCTCGCCAGTGTGGCTGTTTGCCTCCAGCCATGCTTCGATCGATGACAGGCAATTGTTGAGCAGGTCGCTCGTGTTGTAGCTAACAATGACCACGCTTAGCTCGATCGTCGGGTCCGGCTCACCGAGTTCCGCATGTTTGCCTTCGGTCAGCCTGGCCGCTGGCGCGCTCCTGTCCAGGCGACTTCGAACGCTGCGCCAGGTCTGAAACTCGTACCAGCTCATGCTGCTGGCCAACAACAGCCCGAGGGCGCCGTCCCGATACCCGCCGAGCGAGACGAAACGTCGCCAGAATTCACGCACCGGGCGACCGATAATCGAACGCCGGCGGCCAGTCTCTCCATTGGCCAGATACTGATCGGCCTGCATTCGTGCGTAGCGTCGCTGGATCGCGCGGAACTCACTGAACGAATCGAAATTGACATGTACCATGGGCGATTCCAGACAGGTTTCATTGCCGGACAGTTGAAGATGCTCGTGTACCTGGATCGTTGTCTCGTAGCGACCGAACTGGCGTCTGAAGAGGCGAAGTTGCGCATCGGGCCACCATCCCCCGCCGCGGAGGGTCCTGTCGCCAAACCGGTTCTCCCGGTAGATTCGGTAACCGTGCACGTCAGCTGGCGGACCGCTCAGAACGTCGCGAATTTCGCGAACCAGCGAATCCGGAAGGTATTCATCCGCATCGAGAAAGAGAATCCACTCGGTCTCCGCCATCTCGATCGCAGCATTTCGCTGGCTGGCGTACCCGTCGAACTCGCGCTGCCGGATTTCGGCGCCATACGCTTGTGCGATCTCAATCGTCTTGTCGGTACTACCGGAATCGAGCACCATCACCCGATCTGTCAGATTGAACGCGCTCGCCAGACAGGTTCCCAGATGCCGCTCTTCGTTGAGCGTCAGGACGATAACCGTCAGTGCCAGATCGGGAGCCTGAACGTCAGACATGATCTGGCTCCCGTTCCGCTTCCCGGTAGATAGCGGCGATCCTTTCAAGCTCGTCTGCGGAGCGGCCGTCGGACGGAATAGGCACGCTGGCTCGCTTGAGCGTGATTCCCAGCGACATCAGCATGCTCAGTGAGCGTCGAAATGAATCGGAGTGATGCTGGCGGAAATACCGCGCCCGACTGCGATGCAGCTGCGGGCGCATCCGGTCGGACGCCTGGCTCGTACTCTGCCCGCCATGATGTATCACGCTGGCGGAGGGCGCGCAGAGAATGGTCCATCCTGCGGCGGATATCCGGCGACACCAGTCGATCTCTTCGCTGTAGATGAAGTAGCCCGGATCAAAGAGTCCAACGCTGTCGATCACCTCACGACGCGCCAGCATGCAGGCGCCCAGCGGGTGATCGATCTGAAAGGGCGTCCGCCCGTCTCCCGGCCCGTAGCGGCCGTTCAGACTGCTCCCGACCAGGCGGGGATGAAGCGGGTACAGGTCGAGCATCGTCTGGACCAGTCCGGGAAATCGGAATCCCGCGCTCTGAAACGAGCCATCACTGTTCAACAATACCGGCGCCGACAGCCCGATATGACACGAGGCATGAAGCGCGCGCCAGAGCGAGGTAAGCGATCCGGGCGACAGCTCGGTGTCCGGATTCAGAATCAGCACCGTGGACCCACAGCTCTGAGCAATGCCGAGATTGTTGCCGGCTGCGAATCCCAGGTTCTCGGTTTGTTCCAGCAGCGTGAGATCAGGAAACCGACGGCGTACTGCATCGGCGCTGCCATCAGAGGATGCATTGTCAACCACGATTGTTTCCAGCGTCAGACCCGATCGCGTCGCCTCCGCATCGACCGAATCGAGGCAGCGCAGCAGCAAATCTCGTGTGTTCCAGGACACGATCACCACGGACACATCGGGAACTGATTGTGCAGTCGTCACTGGTATCCGTTCCTCTGTCGCGACGTGACCCTGACGCCTGATCCCCGTCTGATTCTGCACCGCCCCCGGTCGTGGATGTCAAGCCGCGGACCGGAGCGATTCCGCTATGCGCCCTGATTATGGCATGCTAGACTCGAGAGGCTCGCGGAGCAGGATTAATCGCGAGCATTTCACGTC
>SKTL01000418.1 GCA_007122555.1 Thermomicrobiaceae bacterium
CCGGAGGTTCCCGAGTATGGAATCTGATAACTGATCATCGGGTTGTGGCTGCCAGGCGGGACTGGACCGGTCGAAACCAATACGTTGTCTCGCTGTTCATCGAAGAACATCTGCCCGTAATCGAATCCGGGTTGTGGTCCGATCTCTGACGCATTCTCGGGAATCGCCAGGCGAAGAACGTGTCCGTCTTGATCTCCGACAAACACGCGATCACTTTCGTTCTCCAGGGCGATGATCTCCAGGATCTCAACATTTCCGGTATCGCTGTTTGCCCCGGCAATGACGATTCCTCGCGAGATTATGTGCAGCACGGACCGATCGTCGGTCTGCTCATACACCGTGATATCACGTTCTGCGTCCGGTTCCTGCGTGAGGAGGATCATTCCGCTGGTGAACTCGATGTCCTGATAGAAGACCTGCGTCAGGTACGCTTCATTGTCGTTGATCGGCAGATCAGAGAACTCGTACGAGCCGTCCTGGTCGACCGTGGTCGTGAACGTTTCGACAGCGTCCATTTGCTGGAAACGCGTAAGCACGACTTCCACGCCATCCACATCGCCGCCGCCTTCGGTTCCGTTGGTCACCTGACCGAAGACCCGGCCCGTGTCAGCATCAGCTTCGGTGTCATCGTCATCCTGCGCCAGCGCCAGAGCGGGGAACAACGCAAGCATCGCGAACAGGCAGACGAAGGCAAGACGACGAACCATCTGGAATCACACTCCCTCTGAGCAGCATAAATGCACCGTCGACACGGTGTCGCCTCGGAAGTCTACCAATCGACAGGATGGTCACTGACAGGAATTCTCCGTGAACGCGGTCGTCTGAAGCTAGTCGGCGGCTCGTTCAGCTGTCGATCGCGCCGGAATTCGGTTCTGATACGCTCGATCGAGCAACTCGACGATGTGCAGGACTTCAACGTCTACGCCGCGACTTCGCAAGATCCCCTGCAGCTGCAGCATGCAGCCGGGATTCGCCGAAACAATGATTTCCGGTTCAACGGCAAGGGCGTTGTCTACCTTGCGATTACCCAGCTCGCGAGCAGCCTCCGGCTGGGTGACATTGTAGACTCCGGCGCTGCCACAGCAGAGTGAAGATTCCGGCATTTCCACCAGCGTTAACTCTGGAATCGCCTCCAGCAGCGTGCGTGGTTGTGCGGTAATGCGCTGGGCGTGAGCGAGGTGGCACGGTTCCTGGTAGGTGACACGCGCCGCAAGCGGTCCAGGCTGGGCGCTCAGTCCGATGCCTGCCAGGAACTCGGCGACGTCCATCACCTTTCCGGAGAACGCCGAGGCGCGTTCCGCATAGGCCGGATCGTTATGCAACAAATGACCGTATTCTTTCAGAGCAGCGCCGCAACCGGCCGCATTGATGATGACCGCGTCAAACGCATCGAGATCGAACGAATCGATGTTCTGGCGCGCCAGTTCACGGCCTCCATCGAGATCGCCGCCATGAACATGGAGCGCCCCGCAGCAGGTCTGCTCATTCACGGCCGTAACGTCGTACCCGTTGCGGTTGAGAACGCGGATGGTCGCCTGATGTACGTCAGCATAGGCGGTGCTCATAATGCATCCGGTAAACAGCGCGACGCGACCAACGGATTCTCCGATCGCCGGCCAGGTCTGACCCTGCGGAGCGAGGAATTCGTCGCTCAGCTCCGGCAGCATCATTTCCTGCTCGGCCAGGCCGATCAGTTCGAGAATGCCCGACTTCCGCACGGCGCCCTGCAAGCCGCTGCGCTGATAGAGCTTGAGTCCGTGACTGGCCGCCCGCAGGCGGCGCATATCTTTGAACAGGAACCCATATGTCAATCCCTTGGCCGCTCGCGCCTGAGCGCTCCCGCCATTGTGCGCTCGTTCGAGCTGCGCTCGGGATGCCTCGAGAATCTGTCCGTACTCGACACCGGAAGGGCAGACGGCCTCGCACGCCCGGCAGTTCAGACAGAAACTCATCTCATAGTCGAAGATCGGATCCATCATGTCCATGCGGCCCTCGCGGACCGCTTTCATCAGCCAGATCCGCCCGCGCGGCGAAGACCGTTCTTTTCCCGTCAGAACGTAGGTCGGGCAGGTCGGAAGGCAGAACCCGCAGTGAACGCACGAGCGGATCACATCGAAGTCCGGAATGTCTGGCTCGCTGAACGTTGTCATTGGCGTGTTAGTCATAGAAGTTCTGCTGCCCCTGTTCATCCGTATTCTCTCCTAGAGACGGCCGACGGATCGTCCCGGGTTGAAGGTACGGTCTGGATCAAATGTGTTCTTCAATGCTTCGACCATGCTGAACCCTTCGGGAGTTGGCCCGAAGACGTCAATCTGGCGCTTCAAATCGACTGGCGCGGTCGCCAGCGTTACGTGATCAGCTTTACCTGCAAGTTCATCAAGAACTTCCTTGATGCTATCAGTTGAGGATAGCTCTCGCGATACCCGGATGTACGCCAGTCCACTACCGTAGTCCAGTGTCAATCGCCCGTCGCGAAACGGCTCGAGCGCGCCCGTTGCTGCTTCGCCGGCGTCGCGCAATCGCGATGCTGTTCGTCCCAGGCGAATCGCGATGTCTGGAGAGTCCGCTCGCTGATCAAGCGCTTTGCAGATTGCATCCCATCGCTCGATCGACTGCTCCGTCGACTCTTCAACATAGACGTGCGTCGCATTCTGACTGATGTATTCGATAACCCGTTCAGCTTGACGGACAACAGCCGATGGGGGAGCCTCGCAACGTACAGCGATACCCCACGTGTCATGAGCTTCCCCGGTAGCTTCGCTGGTCGCAGCAGGATTCGTCACAACCAGCGCCGTTACGCCCAGTTGGGACTGAGCCACCTCTCGTGCGGCCGCGTCTGCCTGTTCCAGCGATTCATACAGTGCGATCACTGTGCGCTCGGACTGAGGCTTCGGAATTACTTTCAGATTGATCGAGATAATCAGCCCGAGAGATCCCAGGGCTCCGTGATGCATCCGCATCATGTCGAAACCGGTGACGTTCTTGACAACCTGTCCGCCGGCCTTCGAAACGACCCCGTCGACCGACATGACGCTCATCCCGATAATCAGATCGCGCAACGGCCCGTAACCGAGTCGTCTCGGTCCCGATGCGCCGACCGCCGTCATACCGCCGATCGTGGCTTCGGCAGGAAACGCTGCATCAACTGGAAGCACTTGCCGATGTTCGCCCAGCATCTGATTAAGGTCGTGCAGCCGGCATCCGGACTGGACTGACATCGTCATGTCGTCGGAGTCGTA
>SKTL01000123.1 GCA_007122555.1 Thermomicrobiaceae bacterium
CAGGGAGCATCCGCCTTCTACGAAGGCAAAATCGGGTCGCGCCTGGTGCGCAGTCTCAACACCTGGGGCTCCCCGCTCACGCTCGAAGACCTCGCCTCGCAGAAATCGGACTGGGTGACCCCGATCACGTCTGATTACCGCGGTTACACGATCTGTGAGATGCCGCCGAACACACAGGGCGTTACCGCGCTGCAGATGCTGAATATCGCCGAGGGTTGGGATCCTGCGACGATGCCCGATCGTTCGACTCGCCAGGTTCACCATTTCGTCGAAGCCAAGAAGCATGCGTTTGTCGATCGTGATCGATACATCGGCGATCCAGCGTTCGTCGATGTCCCGGTGGACCGACTCATTTCCAAAGACTATGCCAGCGAACTGCGATCACGGATATCGCCGGATCAGGCCTGGGTGGAGAACGGGGCCGCTCCGGGCGCCGGCGACACGATCTACTTGTGCGCGTTTGACCGGGACGGGATGGCCGTCTCGCTGATCCAGTCGCTCTTCCGCGGGTTCGGAAGCGGTATCGTCGCTGAAGGCACGGGTATCGTGCTGCAGAATCGGGGAGCTTCGTTCACGCTTGACGAAGATGCCGCCAACGGTCTGAAACCCGGCAAGCGACCGATGCACACGCTCATCCCCGGAATGATCTTTGACGGCCCGCTGCCGTGGGCGGTCTTCGGGTGCATGGGCGGGCATGGCCAGGCGCAAACGCACCTTCAACTGGTGTCACGGCTGATCGATCACGGGATGAATCCGCAGGAAGCGATCGAGGCTCCCCGATGGGTGGCCGGCCCGGATACTGCTGCTGATTCGGCCCATCTCCTGAGGATGGAGCCGGAATTCGGGGATGACGTTGCTGATGAACTGCGCGCGATGGGGCACGACGTGCGGATGACCGAGTCGTATTCCTCGGCAATGGGCCATGCCCAGGCGATCCGGGTGGATTGGGAGAACGGGGTGCTGGTCGGCGGGGCAGATCCGCGCGCAAACGGGTACGCACTCGGCTGGTAGCGAGCGACGCTAGAGCGGTTCCGATTCGGTATGCGGATCCCAGGGCAGGTGGCCATTGCTATGCGGGCAAACGTGCCCTTCGGGTCCGATCACTTCACCGCAACGGGGACATCGCGGTCTCCCCGCGGCCACGACTTCGGCGATTTCCTCGGCGAGTCCTTTTGACGCTTCGAGCGTCGAGCGACCGGTGAACACCGGATCGGCATCGTTCTCCTGTTCGATATCGTGCGCGAAGAAGGCGACAACCCGGACGTCCTCGTCGTATCCGATCGCCATTTTGCCGACCTGGTACTCCGGCGCCGTTGGGTCAACAGGCGCCAGCGCCGGGAGACGCCGGGATTCAATATCGTCGGTATTGATGCCGGTCGTCTGTAGCTGTTCGAGCAACTGCTCTATCGCGAGTCCGAGCGCCTGAAGCTGTTCTTTCTCCATCCACAGCGAGATGACATTGCCGGGAGTACCGGCGATCAGCCGGAATCGCCGCTGTCCCGGCTCTCCGATGGCCTCGGCCGCAAGAATCTCGAGTTCATTGTATTCGTGTTGCTCGAATACCACGGATATTCCCACTCCTTCAGTTCGTCATTCGCCGCTCTGGGGAGCATACTATACGCTGCAGATTGACGGCAGCAGCCGGCGGTCAACCGGACTGAAATGTGGCAGGATGGCCACCAATCGCGGTTTCGTTCGTCTTATTTACTGGGGTATCGTTCGCATACCACGTTCGCTGGGCCGGGGCCGGCCCCAAATGACCCTGAAGGGATGACTGCTGCAGTATGGACAAACGTGTATTGATCGGTGTCGCCGCCCTGTTTGTTGTCGTTATCGTCGTGGCGCTCGCGCTCGCTCTGACTAACGGTGACGGCGACGACGACGTCGCAGAGGAAACTACTCCAACCGAAGATGTCGCCGATGTTCCAGGAGAAGACGACGGCGTTCCAACCGGGGACGACGATGCTGATCCCGAGCAGGTCGATGACGCTGCGGAGGAGAACGGCGACGTTGTCGAGGAGCCGCCGGCTGAGGGCATTCAGTTGCCCACTGGCGAGCCGGAGCGCCCACAGAGCGATGACATGGCCTACGGATTTAATATCGCCTGGTGGGCGGATGAAGAGAGCCAGCAGTTCAACCGCTATGCGCAGGAAGCTGTCGATACGGCCGGGTTCAACTGGGTGAAGTTTCAGGTTCACTGGAGTGAGATTCAGCGCGAACCTGACTGGTATGACCCATTGCCGGTCGATCGGATGGTCGAACTGTATGAGGGCACGGACACGCGTATTCTGATCACCGTCGTTGGCGCTCCGGATTGGGCTCGCGATCCGAACGGCGAGCAACTCCTGGCTGACTTCGAGACGTTCGTCGGATTCATGGGATTCATGGCCGAACGTTACCGGGGCCGGGTTCATGCCTGGCAGATCTGGAACGAGCAGAACATGGCCAATGAGATGCACGGAACCGTACGGGTTAGCGACTATGCTTATCTGCTTGAAGCCGGCTATCGCGGCGTGAAGACCCACGACCCGGATGCGATTGTGGTCTTTGGCGGCCTGGCGCCGACGGGCGTCCATGATCCGGAGACCGCAGTCAACGACGTCGATTACCTGGAAGGCTTCTATCTCTACGGGAATGGTCACTACGCCCAGTTCTTCGATGTGATGGGTATGCACCTGAACGCCACCAACAATCCGCCGGACACCAGCTATCCGGAGAATCCCGGCCCGGGCCAGTGGTCTGATCACAACAGTTTCTACTTCCTGCGTGGGCAGGATCTCCGGATGGTCATGGCCGAGTTTGGCGATGATCGAGAGGTCTGGGTAACCGAGTTCGGCTGGACCACCGAGAATATGGCGGAAGGCTACGGGTATGGCGCTGATGTCACCGAGGAAGATCAGGCTGCGTACCTGACCGGGGCGTTCGATGTCGCCCGGGAGCAGATGCCGTGGATCTCCGGCATGTTTGTCTGGAACCTCAATTTCTCGACAATGTCCCCGCCGGAAGATGAGAAGTACCCCTGGTCGGTACTCCACGAAAACTGGAGCCCGCGCCCGGCCTACACGGCGTTGCAGGAAATGCCGAAGCCATAGCGCGAGTGTGATCAGTGTCGAGCTGAACAATTTGAGCGCCCGTCTCCACCGGCGGGCGTTCGTCTGTACTGTTACCGAGTGCGACTGCGCGTCGCATTCCGAGACGTCGCGTCGACGCGAGATTGAAAGCAGGAAATCGATGCCA
>SKTL01000367.1 GCA_007122555.1 Thermomicrobiaceae bacterium
AATTTTCATTAGGACAGATGCGACTCGAGACTCCGAACAAACCCCGGAACATGCTGCCGAAGGAACTCGAGTGTTTCGGGAACCGTGTCACCGAGATCACTGGCACGATTTACGACCACCTGGGCAATCTCATCGGGGAAGTGACTGAACAGCTCAACCAGGAACCGGTCAGGCGTTCGCAGCAGGATGCCGGCATCATGAAGCTTGTCCTCCCGAAAGTGCCGGACATTCGCCGTCACAATCACGTTCACATCGTCAGCCACCGCAGCCTGCACAACGTGAAGATCATCAGCGTCGACCACCAGATCAGGCGGGACCTGCTCGGAACACTCCACCTTCGCATCAGGAAATGCACGCTCAAGCGCAGCGCACAGATGATCAATTCGGTTATCTGCAATCGAAATACGGTCAGAAAGGGTTCCCCGAACTTCGTCGAGAATGGTCGGACTCCACCTGACCTGATAGAAGCCTGCCGCCGAGCATCGCAGCAACACGTCTCTCAACGAGGAGACAACGAGCGTGCACGCATCAAGCAGCACAACAACTGGTGAATCGAAATCGATCTCATTACTCAGGGATGCCAATCTCCCTGCTCAGTTCCGATATGCGTCGGAGTTCGGCATCACGAGCGCCGTCTCGACGCTGCTTGTACTCGAGCAAATCGCTGAGTCGAATACGACGATGCGTTCCCACACGATGAAACGGGATCTCCCCACGATCCAGTAGCGCAACAAGGTGCGGGCGTGAGACATTCAACATGTCGGCAGCCTGCCGCGGAGTGATCTCGGCCTGCCGCGAAGCGATTGCTACGTCGTTGCCCGCAGCAATTAGTCGAGCTGCCTGGGCAAGCAACGAACCAAGGCCCACAGGAAGGTCAACTTCATCACTACCCGCTCCAGCAACTTTGAGTCCCTCCCCCGAGTGTTCGATCATCGCCGCAAGGTCCAGGGCCAGTTGCCGCTCCTCGTCAGAGAAAGTCGATTTCAGATTGAGATGATCCGACGTCTTCATACTTACCCCATTTCCCAGTGATTTCTCACCCAGTTTACGCGCTAACTGCAATAACCGCAACGCCCGAAAATGCACGTCCGGGCCCTTGGGGATAAGGTTGGGGCGAAGTGTGACCAGCGAGCCGAGCTGTCGCAAGCCCGACAACGCGCATAAACGTCAATTGGAAGCAATGGCCAAGACAGACGGAGTTGCAGCCGACGACAGGCTTTTCACCTGGCGAATGTAGACACTCTCAGCGCGCTCGGCCGCCGCGATGCCCAGCCGCAAGTTCTCGCATACCAGATCCGGTTCGTCGGCCGGCAGCAATACGACGCCCCGGCGCCGGATTCGATCAACTACGACGCCGAACCCGGCGATCCGGTCTCAATGAACCGCACCGTAGTGAGCCCCAAGGCGCACAATTTTCATTAACGGATAAGGGCTACGGAGACTGAGGCATCGCAGATGAAAGGTTCTTAACATGGCGAATATAGACATTCTCGCCACGCTCGGCAGCCTCTACGCCAAGACGCAGATTCTCCTTCGCCAGATCCGGCTCGTCTTCGGGCAGCAGAACGAGAGTCGCACCGTCGGGAATCTCATCCAGAATCGCCGGATCGTCGATGATGAACTTCGCAAACTCGAATGACAAAGTAATGTTGCGCTCGGGGAAATCTGCTCGGGATTCCATCAGAACTGCTCCATAAACTGCTGCCGATACTGTCTCCAGTTTACACGCAAGTCCAGCGCCGCGTGATTCAGACACTCTTTGAAACTCAGATCCTCAGGTAACCAGTCTTTCCTGACAGTGCCTCCTTCAGCATCCAGCAGATCCCGATGACCATGTCCGTGGCTTGCGTCGTACCTTACAACTGGCCGAAACTCTCCGAAGGTTTCTGTTTCATACTGGACCACGAAGTCAAAGACCTGACCACGCTCAGTCAAGATCCTGTAACGCAAACGATCTGTCGCAGACACGTAATCAAAGAACTCACGTAGAGGCACTCGCTACTGCCACCCTCACGGTCTAACTTCAGCTCCCCACCAAAAGCACCCGATGAACCAATCTGCTCCAGCAACTGCGTAGGGCGGCCAACTGGCCGCCCCGGAATCATTCGATCTTCTTCTAAAGGCGATCGCCTCTTACCCCTCCTGCACAACCTTCACCGGGCCGTGATCATCGCAGTGTTCGCCGTGCGGGTGATGCAGGTGACCGTTGACGAGGTAGTCCACGTGGTCGCCGTGCGGGACTGGTTCGTGACCGCATCCCGGACCGTGGACGTGCCCTTGATCATGAGCCGCGCAATCGTGTTCCGGGGTGCATTCGGCCGGGTTGGCCGGGCTCACCGGAATTTCATGTTCTTCGACGACGCCGTCGTCACGCATCCGGTGAAGATGGCCATCGTGCAGATAATCAGTGTGATCTTCGTGCTTGATCGCAGTATGGCCGCATCCCGGACCGTGAACGTGCTGGTGGTCGTCGTGTGTATGTTCCGCCATGCAGGCCTCCATCTGTGCACCTGGCTTTACGATTCAACAGGTTACTGCACTTCAATGAGGTCGTCGCAATCGCTATACTAGCTCCTCATACCGTGCGTATAACCTGTCTACAATCGTACGCCAGCGATAGTTAGCCTGCACCAGTTGATACGCATTATCAGCAAGCGATTCCGCCAGTTGTCGATTCCGCAACACCGAGACCACGCTCTGCGCCATATCGACCGGCCGGTCCGCGATGATCAGATGCCTGTCGTCTTCCACGTCCAGCCCCGACGCCCCGATCGTGGTCGACACCACCGGACGTCCGCTGGCGAACGCTTCGAGTATCTTCAGGCGCGTTCCGCCTCCGCTGAGGAGCGGAACAACAACAGCCGACGCCGACCGAAGCCAGGGACGCACGTCATCGACCGAGCCACTCACGCGAACGCCGGAAAGCTCGCCGAGTCGGACAACCTCATCCGGCGGGTCGGCTCCGACGATGTTGAACGTCGCGTTCGGCTCCAGATCCCGGATCAGCGGCCAGACCCGTCGCACGAAGTACGTCACCGCGTCGGCGTTGGGTTGATACCGGATCGCCCCGGTGAAAACGATCGAGCCCGGCTCGGCGGCATCCATCGGCTGTCGCTCAAAGAACGAATCATCCACGCCGTTCGGGACTACAAGACATTCGTCACCGGTGACAGATCGCACCCGTTCCGCGTCCGGCTCCGACGTCGCCAGGCAGAGGTCAGC
>SKTL01000157.1 GCA_007122555.1 Thermomicrobiaceae bacterium
AGCGACCACGGCAGGAGCATGCCCAGCACCAGTATCGCGACCCCAAGCGAGGCGAGGCCCCACATGATGTAGGTGGTGATGGAGACGAATCCCATCAGCGGAACCGGCTCAGTCGGGTTCTCGGCGCGCCAGGCCCGGTAGGTCAGGACGATATTCGCCAGGGTCAGCCAGGTGGCCACCACCAGCAATGCGGCGGCGAGATAGAAAACGGAATGAGCCTGCATCGGCGCGTAGAACGTGAACAGCACCGTCGCTTCGTTCATCGTCAGAACGATTGCGCCGAGGATTGTCCCGACGAGCAACACCCAGAACGACCCCTGTTGCAGCATAGTGCTGGCGAGTGGGCGTCCGAATCCGCGCATCGTCGTCCAGGAGACGAATGCGTTGGCGAAGCCAAACGTGAAGACGAAGGCCAGCAAGACGCCGTGGAACGTCAGGCCCTGGTAGTAATTCTCGAACGGGCCGAATGGCGGCAACGTTATGTTGATGCGTTCGATCGCCTGAAACAGGCCGATGAAGCCGCCAAGTCCAAGCGCGAAAAGCGAAATGGCGATCTGGCCGGTGATCGGCCACATCTGCCCCGTCGTTTCGACACTGGCGTCATCCCGTTCGACTGGTTGATCTGCGGTTGCTGCGACACTACTCATTCGACTACCACCCGTCCTGACATGAGATGATGACCCGTTCCGCAGTATTCATGGCAGACGAACAGGTGTTCACCCGGTTCGTCGAAGGTATGCGTCACCTCGGCAATCTGTCCGGGGATGATCATCACGTTCACGGCGGTCTTTTCGATCAAGAGACCATGCACGACGTCCGGAGACGTCATTCGAAACGTCACTTCGGAACCGGCGGGAACGCGCACCTCATCGGGAACAAAGCGCCAGGTCTCGGCGAGCATGATCACCTCATACTCACCATCACCGGTCTCGTACACGCCCGGTTCATCCCACGGTGCGGTCGCCCGCACCTCGGTCGGGGCAATCCGGCCATCGGGGCGCGGCACGTGCAGACCGTAATGGAATACCGAGATGGCAATCGCGATGAGCCCGACCGTCAATACGCCTACACCGAGCAGCATGAAGATCTTTTCGTAGCGATCGATTTTCACGGCTACCCTCGCTCCAGCAGGAGCAGGAACATCGTGCCCCAGACTCCGATGATCAGCACAAGAAACAAGAGCATGAGCACCATTGTGCCCTGCGTATTGTGCTCTTCTTCATGATCCTCTGGTTCTTCAGGCGCTGGCGGTTTCGTGTTTTCAGACTTGTCGCCTGACACAGTACCCTCCCCATGGTTGCTTGATCCCTCGCCGATGCGTCCCGGTTACTCGCGCTCGTCCTCGTTCTGGACGGATAACCGCTGCAACAGCAGAATCAGACCGATTATTGCCGCGAACGCCAGGACGGTGGTGACGCCCTGAACAAGCGATGCCTCTCCCTTGAGCAGAAGGTTAAGCGAAGTCCACACATAAATCGCCGCCCCACCGCCGATGATGAGAATCACGATCATCAGGAGAACCGTGCGTGTCACCGGGTGCAGACTCCAGCGAACGACGCATGCCGCGCTTCAGAAGTGCAAGACACGATTGCGGAACCCCTTAACTGCGGCGCATCCGAATGATGCGACCGTTCGAAACCATCATCACAACGATCGGAGCATCGCACTCCGTTACCACCACGTCCGGCGCAGCATATCCGTAACCGGCTCTCAGTTCCGTTTCAATGAATCGAGCCGCGTTACAAAGTCGTTAAAATCGCGTGCTGGCGTCGGCGTTGCCGGTTCCCCCGATTCAGTCCTGAATCAGGCGGCTCCACGCATATTCCACATGATGCGCATTGTACCGGGCGCTCCCACGCCATCTTGACGCTCCAAAGCCTAGTCGTATGTTCGCGAACGGTCAAGAGGAAAATCCGGAGTGAGGGGGTATTCCCGGCGTGATGCCGGGCTCGATCAAGAGTCGTCCGTCGGTTGGCCGATACGCTTCAGGAATTCGGGAATGAAATGGGTATTGACGCTGCCCGAGGTGAATTGGGGATCCATCATCAGACGCTGGTAGAACGGGACCGTCGTCGGCAGATCATCAATGATCGTCTCGGCAAGCGCTCGCCGCATTCGGGCGATTGCGGCGTCGCGGTTCTCGCCCCAGACGATAATCTTGCCGAGAAGTGAGTCGTAGTTGGTCGGCACCTTGTAGTCCTGATACAGATGGGTATCGACACGCACGCCGGGACCGCCAGGCAGGATGAGCTTATCGATCGTCCCGCCGCTTGGTGCGAAGTTGTTCATCGGATCTTCGGCGTTGACGCGAACCTCGATCGCGTGTCCCTCGTACTCGATGTCTTTCTGGTTGAACGGGAGTTTTTCACCGGCCGCGATCCGGATCTGCCACTGCACCAGGTCGACCCCGGTCACCATCTCGGTAACCGGATGTTCCACCTGAATCCGGGTGTTCATTTCCGCGAAGTAGAATCGGTTCTGATCGTCCACGAGGAACTCGACTGTTCCGGCGCCGGTGTAATGGATCGCGCGCGCGCCCTTGACCGCCGCCTTGGCCAGGTTATCGCGCAACTTCTTCGTAATGTTCGGAGCTGGCGACTCTTCCACCAGTTTCTGATAGCGACGCTGGAGCGAGCAGTCCCGCTCTCCAAGCGACAACACTCTCCCGTGCTCGTCGCCGAGCACTTGAACCTCGATGTGGCGCGGTTTATCCAGGAATCGTTCCAGATAGACGCCGCGGTCGCCGAAGGCTGATTGCGCCTCGGCCTGGGCCAGCGGCAGCAGCCGCATCAGCTCACGCTCATCGTGCGCGACCCGCATCCCCCGGCCGCCACCGCCGGCAATCGCCTTGATGACGATCGGATAGCCGATCTGCTCAGCTTCTTCGACCGCGCGTTGCGCATCGTGGACGGGAGCCTCGGTGCCGGGTACGATCGGCAGCCCGTTGCGGTGCATGATCCGGCGCGCCGTCGCCTTATCGCTCATCTCCTGCATCACTTCCGGGCGGGGGCCGATGAACGTGATTCCGCAATCGCGGCAGATCTCGGCGAGCGAGGCGTTTTCCGCCAGAAACCCGTATCCTGGATGCAGCGCATCGCAACCGGTGACCGTGGCCGCGCTGATAACCGCGGAGATACTGTTGTAGCTGCGGACCGAAGGCGCCGGGCCGATGCAGACAGCCTCATCCGCCAGCAGAACCGGCAATGAATTCCGGTCGGCCTCGGAATAGACGATGACCGAGCGGATGCCCAGCTCCCGGCAGGCGCGCAGGATCCGGAGCGCTATTTCACCGCGGTTGGCAATCAGAATCTTCCGGAACACAGACCGCCCTAGCTCGCCATGAACAGGCCGCCATCAACCGGCAACACTGCTCCGGTGATGTACGACGCGCCCGGTGACGCAAGAAATGCGATAGCCTCGGCAATATCTTCCGGTTCCCCGAACCGACCGGTCGGGATTTGCTCCAGAATCGCCCCCTGCATGTTCTCCGGAATCGCATCGGTCAGGCGAGTCTGGATGAACCCCGGCGCGACCGCATTGACCGTAATGCCGCGGGAGCCAACCTCTTTCGCCATCGACTTTGTGATTCCGATGATCCCGGCTTTCGACGCGGCGTAGTTGACCTGCCCAGCGTTGCCGACCTGGCCGACAACCGAGGAAAGATTGACGATCCGTCCGTATCGTTGCCGCATCATCGGACGCATCGCCGCTTTGGAGCAGATAAACACGCTGCGAAGGTTCGCCTGAATCACCGCGTCGAAGTCTTCTTCTTTCATGCGCATCATGAGCGTATCCCGGGTGATTCCGGCGTTGTTGACCAGCACATCGAGCCGGCCGAACTGGTTAATCGACTCTTCGATGAGAGTTCCCGCCTGCTCGCTGTCGGTCACGTCCGCCTGAAGCGCGATTGCCGTTCCCCCGGCTGATTCGATCTGCTGGACGACTTCGTTCGCCGGGCCGTCATCGCTTCGATAGTTGACGACCACCTGGTATCCGTCCGCGGCAAGCTTGATCGCGGTTGCTCGCCCGATGCCCCGGACGGCGCCGGTGACGATTGCGGATCGCTTTTCGTCGCTGCCTGACATGAGCCGTTCCCTCCCCTGCTGTGCGATGCGTTGGTCGGCGCCTCTGAATGCGGACTCTACGCTTCCGCCAGCAACTGCTCGGCGTGATGCGTCTGGCAACCTTTGATAATGCGCGGCGCCAGACCGCTCAGGACCTTGCCTGGCCCGACCTCATAGAACGTGTCCACCCCCGCGGCGCCCGCCCCTTCAATGATGCTGATCCACTGCACCGATGCGGTGATGTGATCCCGGAGTTCGGCGCGCAGGTCATCCGGATCGCTCAATGCCCGGGCATCGACATTGGCGAGCATTGGCGCGATTGGACTGCGCAGTTCAACCTGCTGGAGATCTGTCCACAACGCCTGGGCGACCGGCTGCATGAGAGACGAGTGAAACGCTCCGTTAACCGGAAGCGGAAGCACCCGTCGGGCGCCTGCGTCCTTCGCCAGCTCGCTCGCCCGTTCGAGGTTCTCCGAACGGCCGCTGAGCGTGGTCTGCCCCGGGGCGTTGAAGTTGGCGATCTCCACGCCGCTCTGATCCGCGATCTCGACAAGTTTGTCGCCGTCGAGACCGATGACCGCGACCATTCCGCCGAGCCCGTGCTCTTCCATGAGTTCACCGCGACGGCGAACCAGACGGGCGGCGTCGGCGATGTCAAGAGACCCGGCGGCAACCAGCGCACTGTACTCGCCGAGACTGTGACCGGCGACAAAGGCGGGTTCCGGCAGCTTCCCGGCTTCTCGCAATGCGACATAATGCGCGACGCTGGCAGCGAGAATTGCTGGCTGCTGCACGCTTGTCGCCACCAGCTCTTCAGCCGGGCCGTTGAAAACAATGTCGCTCAGCCTGAAGCCGAGCGCGTCGTCCACTCTGTCGAATACCCGCCTGGCGTCATCGGATTGCTCGGCGGCGTCGCGCCCCATTCCGACACGCTGTGAGCCTTGCCCGGGAAATGTCCAGGCTGCGTTAACCATCACCCATCCCGTTCATTCGCCTTTGTCCTCACCCCGGTCGCCCCCCACCGGACGACGCTCGACGCCCAGCTCAACCCGGCGCCAAACGCGACCAGCACCATGTTCATCCCTGGTTGAAGTTTGCCGGAATCGGCAGCCTCGGCCAGACACATCGGCACAGAGGCCGCGGACGTATTGCCGTAGCGATCCAGGTTCACCCAGACGCGATCGCGCGGCAGGTCAAGTCGCCTGGCCGCGGCGTCAATGATTCGCAGATTCGCCTGATGCGGGATAAGCCAGTCGATGTCGCCGAGACGCAATCCTGCTTTGTTGACTGCTTCAACGGCGGTTTCTCCCATGACACGCACGGAAAAGCGGTAGACCTCGTTGCCGTTCATCTTCATAAACGTGCGCTGCAGTCCAACTTCGTCAGCAACGGAGCCGCCATTTCCGTTTCGCGCGAACAACCCGTTACTGGCGAACCCGTCAATGTGAAGATGCTGCGCTCCGCGGCCATCCGAGCCGAGCACGTTTGACAGGACGCCTTCTTCGGCGTCAGAGGCCTGGAGCACAACGGCGCCGGAACCGTCGCCGAAGAGTATGCAGGTGCCGCGGTCGGTGAAATCAATGAAGCGGGTCAGTGCATCAGTGCCGACAACCAGGACGTTGCGGTGGACGCCGGTCTGAATGAACTGCGAGCCGACGGCGAGCGCGTAAACAAACCCGGAGCAGGCCGCAGCCAGATCGAACGCGGCAGCCCGATGGGCGCCAAGCTCAGTCTGCAGCAGCGAGGCAGTGGCGGGCATGAACATGTCCGGCGTGACCGTCGCCAGAATGATGAGGTCAATATCGAGGGGATCAATGCCGGCTACCTCGATAGCACGGCGGGATGCCTGCGCCGACATTGCGAGCGTCGTGTCCGTCTCCGCAGCCAGACGCCGCTCCCGGATACCAGTGCGCGACACGATCCACTCGTCAGATGTTTCAACCATCTGTTCGAGATCCGCGTTGGTCAGTACCTGTTCCGGGACATACATGCCCCAGCCAGTAATTGCCGCGTTCCGCACCGCTGACGGCGCCCCTTCACTGCTGCGGTCCCTGCCCGCATCGGCTATTGTCCTGTTCGCTCACCCTGAATACGGGAAGCGCGGCCTACTGCTCGGCTTCGAGCTCAGCGGCGCGCTGGCGTCGTGCCGATCGATCCATGTCGATGACCTGACGACCCTTGTATGTGCCGCAGCTCGGGCAGACAAAGTGCGTGCGCTTCTTCTCGCCGCACATCGGGCAGGACATCAGCTGCGGTGTCTTCAAATAGTGATGCCGGCGGCGATTTCCCTGCCGTGAACGGCTGATTCGCTGTTTTGGATGTGCACCCATCGGTCTGGTTTCCTCTCACGCGTCGTTTCAACGCTTACGTCATCGATTACACAATACGATCGCGCCTGAACCGGCTAGCGCTCCTCGCGGGAATCATCCAGGAGCTGTTCCAGCACGGCCAGACGTTCATCACCTGCTTCGTCTGGCGGCGGCTCATCGCTGCCGCGAAACTCGCTGACGAACCCGGGGCAGTCATCGCCGCACACCGGCCTGATCGGCAGCGTCAGTATCGACACCTGGCGGAGCATCTCGGCCAGATCAAGATGATGGCTGTCGTCGATTTCAAACGCGTCGCCATCGTCGTCCGGCTCGATCGGCGCGCCGCTAATGATATCGATCGTCGGTCGGAACTCCGCTTCGACGTCGCCGCCGTACTCGGTGTCGAACTCTTCCAGGCAGCGGACACATTCCAGTCGCGCCTGCCCGGCCAGCGAGCCGGTCACCAGAATACCATCTGCGATGCGGGTCAGCTTGATCTGCGCCGTTACATCGCGAGCGGTGATCGAGTCATCGAGCGGCAGCATATCAAGCGAAACCTCATAGCTCCGCTTCGCGCCGACATGTTCTTTGAGAAGCTGGGCGACGTTCAGAACGGTATCATTGTTGATCTGTGTGGTTCCTGTGGCCACGCTGCGCCCCTCTCTGTTGTTCACACGCTGCCGTCGCGAGCGCATAAACCCGCCAAGTATAGCATGATGAAGCGATCTCAACGCAACCTGACTGGGGGAACGATCCGCCGGCGCAGAGCCGGTGATTGCACGCTCAGGCAAAGACTGTTATGTTAGCGAATATGCGACTTCTGCACCGAAAGCGAGGCTGTCGATGAACGGGTTCCGGAGCTTTCTCTACTGGCTGGCGAGATTGATGGGCGATGTCAACGCGGTGAAGCGAGGCCGTGTTGGACGCCGGATCGGCCGGCGCGTCGCCGGACGAGCGACTGGTCGGGGGCTGGGCCGCCTCTTCCGCTAACCCGCCCAGTATCCATTGACGAACAGAAACGCTGTCATGCCGAGACCGAAGACCGCCGCAACTGCGATCGCGTTGCGGATCGGTTCGGACTGAACTCTGCCCGCCAGAATAAACACCGGAAACAGGATCGCCATGTGCCGGGCCATTGCGATCGGGGCGCCAGAGAGCGCCGGAACCAGCGCTCCGGCGAGCACCAGCGCTCCGTAACTGGGAAGCACTCGCACCCAGAGATATACCCCGGCTGCCAGGAAGACCAGGAGCGACCCAACGTCGATCAGGAAATAGAAGCTGTAAAGCTCTGTCATACGCGCGGGGTACTCGAGGTAACCGAGATCGTCCCCGGTCAGATACTGGAAGAACTGAATGAACGGTTCGGGATCGAAGCTGGTCCGGTTCCAGTGCTCCTGATTCCAGAAGTAGACCCGGAAATCGCCAAGCCAGACGTGGAGGTAGGCGAGATAGCCGGCGCCGCCGGCAAGCGTCATCCCCGCCCCGGCCCAGGCGCGCAGGTTGAACCGTTGTATCGCTCCCTGCCGCAGCATCTCCAGCATCAGCGGCACAATCAGGATCAGCCCGATGAGCTTGGTCAATCCGGTGAACATGCCGAAGAGACCAGCGAGCAACCATTGCCCTCGCCGGGCGTGGTAGAGGGCTCCCGCCATCCCGAAGATGATCAGCGACTCCGCGTAGAACGCGGAAAAAAAGAACGCGGCCGGGAAGATCAGCAGGAAGAAGAGCGCTCGCCAGGCGGCATCATCCGGATAATCGATGCGAACAAGCTGGTAGATATAGAGCAGCGCGCCGAAAAAGGCCAGGTGCACGACCAGTAGACCGGCAAATACCTCGTTGCCCGGCAATAGCCAGTCGAACAGACGGGTCAGGTATGGAAACGCCGGAAAAAAAGCGATGTTCGATTGTGCCTCGGGATTGTAGGAATACCCATCCCGGATGACCGTGAGATACCAGCCCGAATCCCAGTGAACGGAGTGTCGCAACAGCTGCCGAAGCTCGCCTGCCCCTTCCCACGGATTCGCAATCCCCAGACGGGCCCAGGCGACCGTTACAATCAGTATCGTCATGCGCCAGACGGCGGCCAGGCTGGCGATCAGGAGCACCGTCGTCGCCGTGAGTCCGGGCGGAGCTGGGGCTGGTTCCCCGATCGGTTTGACGAGTAGTTCCCAGGCGCGCGCTCGCAGCGATCGAGGTGTTTGAGCGGCAGGCTTCGCAGAGGTGTGTTGCTGCGTCATCGCATCCCTATCCCGCCCAGAGCCCGTTGACGAACAGGTATGTGATGAAGATCAGGCCCATGCCGAACACGATTGACAGCCCGAGCCGGACCGGCTCGGACTTGATCGTCGCGAGCAGGATGAACACGGGAAACAGAATCGCCATGAAGCGGGTGAGCGCCAGTGGCGTACCAGACAGCGCCGGGACCAGCGCACCGGCGAGCACCAGGGCCCCGTAGCTCGGCCGCACCCGCAACCAGAGATAGACGCCTGCCGCGAGAAAGAGGATCAGCGTCCCCATATCCATAACGGTGAACATGTCGTGGATCGCGGTGATGTTGGCGGGATACGGGTAGAGCTCCGGCGGATTTCGCATGAGCACGTTGACCAGTAACACAAACGGTTCCAGACTGAACGTCTCCCGTAACCAGTTTGACTGAGCTTCGAAGTACTCCCGAAAGTCCCCGTAGCGAATCTGTATCCACGCCAGGTAGCCAACAGCGCCCAACGGCGTCAGAGCCGCGCCGATGAGTGGTCGCAGATTCTCCCGACTGATCGCCTGTTGCCTGATCACCTCCATCGCTACGGGAATCACCAGGACGATCCCGATCAGCTTGGTCAGACCGGTGAATATCCCGAACGCCCCGGCGAGCAACCACTGTCCCCGCCGGGCGTGATAGAGCGTCCCCGCAAAGCCGAGCAGCAGCAAGGACTCCGTGTACAGCGCGGAGAAAAAGAACGACGCAGGAAACATGAGCGTGAAGAAGAGTGTTCGCCAGGCAACGACATCCGGGTAATCTATCTGCACCAGTTTGTAGATGTAACTTAGCGCCGCAAGCAGAGCGATATGGACCAGGATCAGGCCGGCCAGCACGTCCGATCCCGGCAGAAGGTGATCCAGAAACCGGATACTCATCGGAAACAAGGGAAAGAAGGCGATTGACGATTGCTCGCCCGTGACATGCTGATAGCCGTCCCGGGCGATCGTCAGGTACCAGCCGGAATCCCATCGCACTGAGTACCGCAGCAGCGAGAGCTGATCGATCTCCTCGGGCCAGGGCTCCACCACGCCGATTCTCGCCCAGACCTCCGAGGCGACGCCGATGGCGGCGCGCCAGATTGTCAGCGTCACCAGAATGAGACCGATCTTCGCCATGGTGAGTTGCGGCGGAGCGGCTGCGAGACCGTCGCTCCGCCCGATGGCGGTGTCCCGAACATCTCGCCATTCCGGAATCCACTGCTTGTTTTCCGATTTCGACGGGCGTGCGGTGTGAGCCGAATTCGGTGGCGCCATACCCCTGCCTGCAAATGTTCGACGCTATAGATCTGCCGGATTCGGGGAAGTCTATCGTATACCGCCTGATGACGATTCGATGTGGCGGTTTGCTGAAGAGCCCGGGTATCGGGCGCCGGCGAGCGATGAATCAGGATTGATATGCTAACAGAACCTTAACGCTCGGTACGGGTTAGCGTCGGCGATGCGATGTAGCATCGATATTCGGGGCGCTGCGAATGCAGCAAGCAGACGGAGTTCGGATTGGCAAAGGTTCTGGTCGTCGAGGATGAGGCGGTCCTTCGTGAGACGATCGCGTACAACCTGAAGAGCGCCGGACATGATGTTCAGACGGTTGAAGACGGGGAAGCGGCGCTTTCCGCGGTAAACCAGGTACGACCTGATCTGGTTGTGCTGGACATCATGTTGCCCACGATTGACGGGTTCGACGTCTGCAGGCAGATTCGCCGGACAAGCTCTATCCCGATTCTCATCCTTACGGCCCGGGATGACGAGATCGACCGGGTCGTCGGGCTGGAGATCGGCGCGGACGACTACCTGACCAAACCGTTCTCGATGCGGGAGCTCATGGCGCGGGTGAAGGCGCTCCTGCGCCGGCGCGATCTGCTGCAGGATGAGCTTGCCGCCGGACTTCCGGAATCGCCCGACATTATCCGGACCGGTGATCTGGAAATCGATCTCGGCGCGCATCGGGTGACTGTGGCGGGCAACGAGGTCAGTCTCAAACCACGAGAATGGGATCTCCTCGTCTTCCTGGCGCGCCATCCGGGGCAGGTCTGTAGCAGTAATCAGATCCTGCAGAATGTCTGGGGAGAGGATTTCTTCGGTGATAGCCGGACGGTGGCGGTTCACGTTCACGGGCTTCGCGAAAAGCTGGAGATCGGCCAGGATGGACAGCGGTACATCGAAACCGTCCGCGGGGTCGGCTATCGGTTCGCAGTCTGAGGGATCGAGCGTGTCGTGAATCGCGCGTACATCCGGCTTGCCAGCGGCTACGTTCTCCTTATCGGAGTCGTGTTTCTCATCCTCGGGGTCTACCTGGTGCAGCGTATCAGCGACGCGCAGCACGACGCCTGGCGGAGTGAAATGCGTGGCCAGACCGTCATGCTGGGAACTACGGTCGGCCCGACGATCCGGGCGGGAGACGTCGAACTTCTCGAACAGCAGGTTGCGGGCGCCGGCTCCGTCGGCCCGTTCTCCGTTCTCGATCGAGACAGTCAGCTCCTTGCCGGCAATCCGTTGCGCGATCCCGACCAGCCGGATGTCATGACTGCTCTCGGCGGCGAGTCCGGTTTCGCTGCGTTTCCTCATCCGGACTCCGGCATCGAGATGCTCTCCTTCACCGAGCCGATCCAGGCTGACGAAACCGTCATCGGGGTGGTGATTCTGTCAGTTCCTGCGAGCGACGCGCCCGGTACCTGGACTCCGCTGACCCGCCTGACGCTGGCGGTGCTCGTGATCTGCGCAATCGGGATCGCCGCGGTGTCGGCGTTCATGCCGCGCATCATTACCCGGCCGATGGGCGAGCTCATTGACGTCGCCAGGCGCGTCTCACGCGGAGACCTCGGCGCGCGCGCCAACACGGACACTTACGACGAACTCGCCGAGCTTGCCGGAGCCTTCAACGAGATGACTGCCGAGCTCCGCGAGCAAATGCAGGACATCGATTACGAGCGCGCCAGGCTGGAGGCGATTCTCGAACATCTCAACGACGGCATTCTGATCGTCAATCCGCGAGGCGCCGTCACGCTGATTAACCGATCGGCGGAGGAGCTGCTCGGAATCGCGCGTGAACGCGCGCTGGTGCGCACCTATGCGGAAGTCGTTCGAGATCACGAGCTGGTCGGGCTCATTCGCAACAGCCACCGGCTCTATGATCCCGAACTGCCGTTGCCCAGCCGGTTTATCGAGCTGGGCAGGCCTCGACGCGCGGTTCAGGCGTTCGCCTACCCGATTTC
>SKTL01000070.1 GCA_007122555.1 Thermomicrobiaceae bacterium
AGGAGCCTCGATCCGAGACAGTATCCGGTGACAAGACGCCGGGAGCGCTGGAGGTCGCCGCGATTATCCTGACCGCCCTCTTCTGGCCGATCGGCGTGTTGCTTGCCTGGATATCGCAGCGGTGGCTTACGCGCGACAAGGTGATTGCTACGGGTGTCCCGTTTCTGGCGACGCTGATGCTTGGAGTGATTGTGCTGGGCGGCTTGGTCGTCTGGGGGGCCGGGGCCACGACGACGCAGGTTTTCGAACACTCTCAGCCTGCGCCGCCGCCCGTGCCGTCTGAGCGAGAACCCGGCGCGGAGCCTCCTCCCGAGCCACGTAGCCCGACCGAGATCTCGGACGTGTCTTCTTCGGGCGGCGCGGTGAGCCGGTTGGTGGTCGCCCTTGTCTTTCTCGGAGGCGTGGTTGCCGGTCCGTTCGCTGCCGCCGTCTATCTCGCGATTCGCCTTCAGCCGATCCATGCCGCGCAAACACGATTCGAGTCGGAAACAAGACCTTCCGCGCCGACCGGAAAAGGACGTCAGGCCAGTAGCGTGAATTGAAGCACGCTTCTCACGGTTCGTGTATTATGGTCATTAGCCGACAGGGACCAGTGTGATGAGACGCATCTCGCGAACGCTGGCCCTTCGGGCCGAAATGTAAGTCAGCAGCATGACCTGAAGTTGTGCTCTTGGACTTGGGATACCTGTATTTCGGGAAGAGGAAGAGAAGACATGGCGTATTCAGATGGGCTGGAACGATTGCTCGCTTCGCTTTCGGCGGAGACCTCGCGGCGACAGTTTCTGAAAGTCGCCGGCGGGACCGCTGCGTTCGCCTCGATGGGGGCGCTGCTGGCGGCATGTGCTGAGGATGACGACGATGACGACGAGGCGGAGCCTGATGACGTCGAATCAGACGATGAGCCGGTCGACACCGGGGAAGAGCCTGACGACGACTCCGACGACGCTGATGATACTGCCGAGGACGATACCGATGACGGCGAGGCGGCGGAAGGCGGCCGGCTGATCGCGGTGACGACCAACGAGCCCGAGACGCTCAACCCGTACCTCACCCAGCTTGTCGTCGGCGGCGACATCCTCTCGCTCGTTATGGAACCGCTGTTGCAGCCTGATGACACCGCAATGTACGGCCCGCGGCTGGCGGAGTCCCACGAATTTTCCGACGACGGGCTGACCTTCACCATGCAGCTGCGGGAAGATGTCGTCTGGCACGATGGCGCCGGCTTCACGTCTGACGACGTGCTGGCCAGCTTCGAAACGATCATGGACCCTGATTTCGGCGCCTTCAGTCAGACCGGCTGGGACCAGATCGAGGATTTCAATGTCGTCGATGACTACACCATCGAGCTGACGCTCGGTGGCGTTTATGCGCCATTCGTCGCCTCGATTGGCGACACGTTCATCATCTCGCGCAGCATCATCGATGAAGGCTATGAGCACTTCCGCGAGGAGTTTGGCCGGGCGCCCTGGGGCACCGGTCCGTTCCACTTTGAGGAGTGGTCTTCCGGCGAGCAGGTGCGAGTATCAGCGAATCCGGATTACTGGGGCGGCGCTCCGGCGCTCGACGAGATCATTTACCGGTTCGTTCCCAGTTCGAACACGATGGTTGTCCAGTTGCAAACCGGCGAAGCGGACATGACGGCGTACGCTGGCGCCGAGCAATTTCCTGAGTATGAAGACATGGACGATAAGAATGTCATCGTCACCGATAGCCAGGCATGGTTCCACCTGGATCTCAAGAACATCGGCTTCCTGATGGACAAGAACGTTCGGCAGGCGCTCGATTATGCGACACCCAAAGAAGAGATTGTCGACCGGATTCTTGACGGACTGGGTACGGTATCGATCGGGGATATTTCGCCGATTTCGTGGGCGTTCAACGACACGATCGAGCCTCGACCGCACGATCTCGACCGGGCGCGAGAGCTCCTGGAAGAGTCCGGCTGGGAAGAGGGACCGGATGGCGTCCGGCAAAAGGATGGCGATGATCTGTTCATCGAGATCTGGGGCGTCTCCGGAGATAGCCAGACCGAGCGGGTATTGCAGGTTATCGCCAATTCCTGGGAGCAAGTCGGTTTCGATGTCGACCTGAATCTGCAGGATATCCGCACGATCTGGGGACCCGAGGGTTACCAGTTCACCGATGTCGAAACGGCTGGCGCCTATTCCTGGTTCAACTACAACGATCCTGACCACACCTTCTACTGGCACAGCAGCCAGATTCCGGACGACCCGCAGGGTTCTGGCGGCAACCTGGTTGCGTACTTCAACGAGTTTGACTACCAGGATGAGATTGATGAGCTTCTGGAACGAGGTACCGCGACGGTCGATCAGGAAGAGCGTCGTGAGATCTACTTTGAGATACAGGAGCTTCTGCACGAGGAACTTCCAGTGATCTACATCTACTGGGAGAACCTGATCTTCGTTGCGCCGGATAACCTGCAGGGGTTCGCGCCGAACGCCTTTACCAGGCTCTTCTACAACGCGAACGAATGGCACTACACAAGCTAGCAGGATGAACACGGGCGGGCGCGACAGCATTACTTGGCTGTCGCGCCAGTCCAACGGGAAGGACTGCGTGCTTCGTGGGCCGCTATGTAGCCCGGCGGTTGCTGGGTGCGATACCACTGCTCATCGGGATCACCATTATCTCGTTTACCTTCATGCACCTGATGCCGGGTGGCCCTGATTCACTGTACGCCCGCAGCGGACGCATGAATCAGGAGCAGCTCGACGCGATCCGGCGGAACATGGGGCTGGATCAACCGGTCGTGGTGCAGTACGCGCGCTGGGTCGGCAATCTAATCCGGGGCGACATGGGGCGGTCCTACGTTCAGTATCGCCCAGTGCGCGACATCATTCTGGAACGCCTACCAAACACCATGCTGCTGGTCGGGGCCGGGCTGGCGATCGCGGTGACGCTTTCGCTCATCTTCGGTGTCGTTGCGGCGATATTCCAGTACAGCTTCTTTGATCATCTGTTCAGCGCGTTTTCGTTCTTCGGGATGGCGATGCCGGTGTTCTGGTTCGGATTGATGCTGCAGTTGCTGTTTGCGGTGCAGCTCGGCTGGCTGCCGACATCCGGGATGGGTCCGCCGGATGGAGGTGGGGTCCTCGACACCCTTCGACACCTGATTCTGCCAGCATCCGTGCTTGGCGTTGGAAGCATCGCCTTCTGGAGCCGCTACGTGCGTTCGTCGATGCTGGAAGTAATCC
>SKTL01000440.1 GCA_007122555.1 Thermomicrobiaceae bacterium
ACCTGGTCATGGGTAACGTAGATCGTCGTCGTGTTCAATTGCTTCTGCAACTTGACGATTTCCGCACGCATCTGAACCCGTAATTTTGCGTCGAGGTTCGAGAGAGGTTCATCCATTAGGAACGCCTGGGGTTCCCGGATAATCGCACGACCGAGCGCTACCCGCTGACGCTGGCCGCCGGAAAGCTGCTTTGGTTTGCGGTCGAGAAGCTCATTCAGTCCCAGCATGGCGGAGATCGTCCGGGCCTTTTCCCGAATGACATCCTTCGGGAAATTGCGGAGCTTCAGGCCAAACGTGAGGTTGTCATAGACAGACATATGTGGATAGAGCGCGTAGTTCTGAAACACCATCGCAATGTCGCGGTCGCGCGGCAACATGTCGGTCACGACCCGATCGCCGATCCAGACATCACCGGCCGAGATCTCTTCCAGACCGGCAAGGCACCTGAGCGCGGTCGATTTTCCGCATCCGGACGGACCGACGAGCACCAGGAACTCACCGTCGGCAACGTCAAGATACAGATTGTTGACCGCCAGTGTCTCATCGAACTGCTTTATCATGTTCTCAAACAGTACCCGCGCCATAGGGCCCCTCTCTCCGATGATGTTCGATCATTCAAGCTGTGGCGGATCACCGGCGCCTGCTCACGACAGGTATTCCGACGCTGCAATCGCGTAGATCTTCGCGGCCTTGATAATTCCATCCACCGAGACCGACTCATTCGGTCCGTGCGCAAGGGTCAGCATCCCGGGACCGAAGCCAGCAACACAGGGGATACCCTGTCTTGCGTGAAAGTGATAGGCATCGGTGTACGCTGGATAGGCGCCGAAGGGCAACGCTTCGCCGAGCACCTTCTCACTGGCGGACTTGAGCATTCCCACAAACGGCTCCTCGCCGCTTAGCTGAGCCTGAATGGCCCCGCCAACAACTTCGAGTTCCGCATCCAGCTGAGGATCCTCATCCATAAGCCGATCGAGAAACGCTTGAACGTCGGCCGTCGCTTGCTCGTGCGTCATTCCCGGAATCAGTCGACAATCAGTGGCAAACTCGGCGTAGCCCGGATGGACGCCAAAGTAGACACCCCCGTTCACCATCACGCCGGGGGTTATCGTGGGCCCTTCCGCGCAATACGGGTGGCGTTCGTGGGTTAGCTCGAGTTCCTGCGACATTCGCCAGAGCACCCAGCCCATCCTGGCGGACGCATTGACCACGGGCAGCTGGTCAGCGACCCCGGCGTGGGTTTGATTTCCTCGAACCTTCACTTTGAAGTAGAAGGTTCCCCGACAGAAGAGCGGGAGGTTCTGGAACTCATGCTGAACACCGTTCGGCTCAGGGATCAACCCGAAATCAGCAGCGATCGCACCGGAATCGACCAGATACTTTGCGCCCATTCCAGCGCCTGCTTCTTCATCGGCGACAAATGTCAGCAGAAGGTCGCCGCGCAGGTCGCCATTAAGCGCCTGCAAAGCGCAGGCGGCATAGATCATCGACGCAAGCGATCCCTTCATATCGGTGGCGCCGAGGCCATAGAGTTGCCCATCTATGATCGTCGGCGTGAGGGGATCGGTATCCCAGAGCGGGAGATCTTGTTCGCCGACCGGTTTCGTATCCATATGCCCGTTAAACATGAGTGTCGGGCCGTCGCCAGATCCAGGAATCCGGGAAATGAGGTTTGGGCGATGCGGTTTCGCTGCAACGATTTCCCCGGCCGGAAGCCCGAGTTCGGCAAGCTTCGACTGCAGCAGTGCAGCAACCCGGCTCTCATCACCGGGCGGATTCATACTCGGGGTAGCGACCAGTTCACAGGCCAGATCAATGAGATCCTGTGAATGGTTGTCAATATAGTCACTTATCTGTTGATCGATGTTAGATCGATCTCCGGACATAGGTTGATTCCTCGCTCACTCGTCATCCATGCCTGACGGCCGCTACCGAACTGTCGATGAAGGTCTGACGGGCGCTTCAATGGCCATGGACTCTTTCACCGCGGCGACAATCTCTTCAGCGTAAAGCGCGTCATCGAGCTGCATTGGCGCCTCATCACCATCAACCAGATGGCGGATGAACCGTTCCACAGAAAACTTGAGATCTCCGTAGACACCCGTTGGCCCGCTTGGCCAGTGCGTCAGGTCGGGCAGACTGAATCGCCGGTCGTCGACCACCGAGAGACCATGATTCGAGCCATCGACAAACACGCCGCCTCCGGTGCCAACCACCTGAAGGGATGCATCCAGCGGCGCGGGAACTGTTGACGGCAATACCCAGCTTGTTTCCAGCGAACCGATCACTCCGTTTTCGAACCGAAGCACTGCCATTACCGCATCATGATGTCCCCACTGGGCGCACTGCTTCATTACTCCTTCAGCATGGACCCGCTCCACTTTCGCGTCAGCGAGCCAGATCATTGCGTCCAGATCATGAATCGCCGTGGAGATGAGCAGATCGGTCCATTCTCCGAGGATCGCCGCTCCGGCGGCCGTTCCTCTGCGCCGGCCAAAAAGCGTGCAAAGCTCACCGACCGAGCCATCCGCCACCGATTGCTTCGCGTGCACATAACGCGGGTCGGAACGGAGTATGAAGTTGACAGTCGATTTCAAGCCGCTCTGTTTCACGGCCTGGATCAGCGATCGCGACTCAGCCAGGGTCGGAGCCAGCGGTTTCTCCAGCAACATGTTGATTCCGGCGTCAATGCACTTCCTGGTGATCTCCAGCCGGAACGACTCTGGCGTGGCGATTGAAACAACGTCAAGCGTCTCGTTGGCGATAAGCTCGTCAACCGTCGTGTAGGCATTGGCCCCGAACTCATTTCCGACGGCGCCAGAGCGTTCAGGATCGGCATCCATCACCGCAACCAACCTTGTCCGGGGGTCGTCGCGGTAGATACTCGCGTGGAGACTTCCGATTCTTCCGACTCCTATCACCGCGGCGCGCAACTCCTCAGTCACGAGCGACCCTCCCCTGCCGGGAACGCGCGATCGTGCCCGGGAAGCACCTTCGTTGGGCCCCAGGCCTTGATTTTCTCAACCCCTGCATTCAGCAGGCGACGCTGCTCATCGGAATACCAGTGCCCGAATTCTTGCTGATCAAACTCCCGGCGAAACATCACCACATCACCGGCGATGGCGACGCGTTCGTCACCGCAGTCGACCAGAACACTGATATGTCCCGGGGAGTGTCCGGGGGTTGAGA
>SKTL01000056.1 GCA_007122555.1 Thermomicrobiaceae bacterium
CTTTGATCGGGATCGTCTGGAAGGAGATGGACGCGCCATTGCGAGAGGTCAGAGCAGCAGGTATCGAAGCGCTGATGCTGGCGACTGATTTGTTGCAGCGCGCTCGCCGGGCGGACTCCCGGTTTGGCCTCTGGGAAGCCGCGGATGTGCAGTGGTGGTGGCGAAGTCCGCGGCGATCCGATGAGGTGGAAAAGCTCTTCTGGGTCGACGATGATGGACCTGTCGCCGGCGTCCTGTTGACGAGCTGGACCGACGATGACTGGCAATGCGACCCGGTCGTGGTTCCGCGGGCGCCTGGCATTGATGTGCACAGCGTGTGGAGACGGGCGGTGGAGCATGCCGCGGAGCACTCGCCGAATGGGTTCGAAGTTCCAGTAGGAGATGATGATAACGTGTTTCAGGAACTAGCCCAGGCATCTGGACTCGTTGCTGGCGAGCGAGACAGCACCGCCTGGATGGATGTCGCCGATCGGCCAGCAGTGCAGGCTCCCTCCGAGGGTTTCGTACTTATCGATCGCACTCAGCGTCAGGACACCCCGCACCATATGCGGCATCGACACGGTGAGAACGTTGCCCAGCGTCTCTACCAGTGCCCGCTCTACGATCCGGCGCTCGACCTTGCTGTCGAAACTGTTGATGGGCGGGTCGCCGGTTACTCGCTGTACTGGTTCGACTCAACCACAAAGGTTGGACTCGTCGAGTCCGTCAGGGTCGAGGACGAGTTCCAGAGACGAGGTCTCGCACGATCGATGTTGTCCGCGGGAATCGATCGCCTTGTTAGCAGGGGCGCCCAGCGAGTGAAGATCTCGTACGAGACAGACGCGGCAGCGACCCTGTACCAGAGTGTCGGGTTCAGACCTTCATCCACAACCACCTGGTATCGGGCTTTGTCCGGGTAGCGGGAGCGCGTCGGGCGCGCCCGTTTATGGCCTGCTAACTCGATGCCGCGATGACGTCGGCGTTCCTGAATCGGTAGACGCCAAGGGCAATGAAGACGATGCTCCAGACCAGTATGCTTGCGGCCATGCCGATCAACTCGGCGTTCGAGAAATCTGGCGACGTAGCCTGGTTCAGTTGAACCATCCCGTTTATGCCGTAGGTCGGCATTAGCCGCGTGAACCACTCGCCGAACGCGCCGAGTTGGCCGATCAGCGCGATCACCAGGTCGCCGATGAAGTAAGCGGCGAGCGCGATGCCCGTCCCGATCGCCATGGAACTGAACGCCAGCGCCAGCATCCCGCCGATCAAGGCCCACATCCCGACGGATACCGATGCCCGGAGTGTTATCAGGAGCAGGTCGAGAAAGAGGTCACCGGTCAGGTGTCCGGACACATCGGAAACGTCGCCGGCGATCACCTCGGATGCCAGTGATCCGGCCAGTACGGTCAGCATTCCGAGCGCCGTGAAGACCAGGCTCATCAACGCCAGCAGAATCAGCTTCGCCAGGACGATCTGCGTGCGTCCGGCGCGCATGAGCAGGATCGTCCTGATCGTCGCCCAACCGAATTCGCTTCCGTAGAGTCCGGCCCCGAAGACGATCATAATGACCGCGCCGACGCCAACGACCAGGCTACTGCCGAAGCCAAGCGCGTCCGGAAGCAGGATCTGTTGCTCGATCCCGCCAGTGTCAAAGTCTTCCATTCCTTCGATGCCCGCCTCCGCCGCGACCAGCGTAAGCGCGAGGGCGGTGTACATGAATCCCATGAATCCAACGAAGATGACTGCCAGAATCCAGGTCATCGGGCGACGAATCGCTTTGCTGAGTTCAAGGCGAACGAGATTGGTCAGACTAGCCATTGTTCAGCTCCGACCTGGTATGTTGCTCTGTCAACTCCAGGAAGCGGTCTTCCAGATCCTTCTCCCGATGCCGTAACTGACTGACCGCGAATCCAGCCTGCACGAGCCTCATGTTGATCTCCGCCGCCTGCTCGAGCGGCGTCTGGACGATGAGGCGGCCATTCTCCAGATGCACGTCATCCGCGGCGACCATCTGGGTCAACTCCGAACGCGCCTCCTCCGGCCTGTCGACATCGATCACCAGTTCATTGCTGGTCTCCAGGATCTCGTGCATTTGTCCCGTCGCTACCAGCTTTCCGCGGTTGATGATCGCGACGTGCGTGCAGACGTCCTGAATCTCCCCCAGTATGTGGCTGGAGAGAAAGACCGTATGTCCGGCGTCGGCCAGTCGACGGACCAGCGCCCTGATCTCACGCTGTCCCGCGGGATCCAATCCGCTGGTCGGTTCGTCGAGAATCGTCACGTCCGGATCGTCGAGCAACGCGGACGCGATTCCGATTCGCTGCTTCATGCCGGTTGAGTAACCGCCGAATTTGGCGTCGGCTCGTTCGGACATGCCGACCATCTCGATGACCTCGTCGACCCGGACTTTGTCGTCCAGCCCGGCCTGTTTCGCGAAAATCTGAAGATTCATTCGGCCGCTGAGAAACGGATAGAACGCCGGTCGCTCGACCATTGCGCCAACGTGACGCAGGACCTCGGGCAACTGCGTAGCGACGTCAAATCCGAGTACCCGCGCAGTTCCAGCAGTAGGCGGGATGAGCCCCACCGCCATGCCGATCGTCGTGGTTTTCCCGGCGCCGTTCGGCCCGAGAAAGCCGAAAATGGAACCACGCGGCACGGTAAACGTCATGTTGTCGACGGCGGCATGCTCGCCAAAGCGTTTGGTTAGCTGGTCGAATTCGATCGCGGGGATGGCGGGGTCGGTTGCGACTCGCATCTGTTCTTCAATCACCGACGCGCCAGCCATAGGAAACCTCGCTCAACATTCTAACGGCGACTGAGCGGACTCAACTACTGATTGTAGTGCGATCGACGTACCTGCGAACACTGTCCGAAGGGTCGCAAACACCCTGTCCCGAGGGTCGTAATCAGCTCGAGACAGGGTATCGGGTACGAATTGCTTGGCCGGGAGCTCAGGACCCGGCAGCCAGTGTGTCCATTCGTCGGAATGTAACGACCGCGACAACCGCGAGCAGAGCCAGCCAGCCGATGATGTTCGCCAGGATCCAGGTCCAGTCACTGGCGGAGTACGTCGGAGGGATTAGCGCATTGAGCTGGGTAATGGCGTCGACACCGGCGTTCGGAAGCGCCCGACCGAGCCAGACGCCGACGCTTCCCAGTTGACTGAGCAGGCCGCCCATCTGACCACCCAGGAACAGCAGC
>SKTL01000278.1 GCA_007122555.1 Thermomicrobiaceae bacterium
CCCGTGAGACATCCGCGGACACGACCGCCTGAGAACCGACTTCGCCCACCGTTCTCTTGAACCAACGAACCGTAGTGCGGCAGACGTACCGGCCGCGGTCCGCAACTTGCGTAGGCGTGGACAGCCTTAAATGCGGGAGTATCAAGTGTGGATGGGAGTTATCCACACGTGTTCTCGACGAGGGCGGACGCGTGCGTAATGCGAATCATCAGGAGCCGACAGGCGGATTACTCCCCGCAGCTTAGTGATTCGAGCGAACGGTAGCGCCAGGTGCGGATACGGACTATCTGGTTACTTGCGGTCACGCCAATGTCCCTGCTTACGCTCGGCGCGTGCAGCGCCGATACCGGCGCGCTGGATCCGCGCGGACCGGCGGCGGCGGAGACTGCCGGTCACTGGTGGCTGCTGTTCTGGCTCGGGCTGGCTGTTTACGTCGCTGTCATGGCCCTGTTGCTCTACGCCATCATGCGCGCCCGCCGACAGGAGGACCCCGATTCCAGCCCACCCATCGACGACCGAGCGTTATTCACTGTCGGCGGACTGGCGATTCCGTTGCTGATTCTCGCAATCGTGCTCGGAGATTCTGTACGCACCGGGCAGTCTGTCATCGATCCGCCGGACAAACCGGGCGTCACGATCGAAGTGATCGGCCACATGTTCTGGTGGGAAGTTCGTTATCCCGATCACGATGTGGTGACCGCCAACGAGATCCACATCCCGGTCGGCGTTCCGGTTGAGTTGCGGCTCACGTCTGCCGATGTCATTCACAGCTTCTGGGTCCCGCAGCTGGCCGGCAAGCGGGACCTCAACCCCGGCAAGGAAAACGTTGCCTGGATCCAGGCGGACGAAGAAGACGTCTACTGGGGTCAGTGCGCCGAGTTCTGCGGTGTGCAACACGCCCTGATGGGCAAACTGGTCATTGCTCAGCCGGAAGACGAGTTCGAACAGTGGATCGCCGATCGCCAGGATCCGGCCTCTGAACCCGCTGATGAGATTCTCCAGGCCGGAATGGATGTCTACTTCCAGGCCGGATGCGCGATGTGTCACGGAATCGACGGCATTACCGACCCAGACCCGCCTGCCGGCTCGCCCGGTCCCGATCTCACCCACATCGGCAGCCGGATGACGATCGCCTCCGCCATCGAAGACAACACCTACGGAAACCTGACGGCCTGGATCGTGGATCCGCACCAGATCAAGCCCGGAGTGCGTATGCCGCCGACCGACCTTGACGCCCAGGAACTGGACGCGCTGGTGGAGTTCCTGCTCAGTCTGGAGTAACGCGAGAAGGGGCGCATGTCTACGCCACACGAGAGACTGACCCTGGCCTGGCAACGGCCGCCCGGATTCGTCGGCTGGATGTCCGCGGTAAACCACCGCGCGGTCGGTGTCCGCTACATCGTAACCGCGCTGGTGTTCTTCGCACTGGCCGGCATTCTGGCGTTGATGATGCGCGTCCAGCTCATCCAGCCGGAAATGGACTTCCTTTCCCCGCAGGCGTTCAACCAGTTCTTCACAATGCACGGCGCCGTGATGATGTTCCTCTTCGCGATACCGCTTCTTGAGGGACTCGGGATCTATTTCGTGCCGCTTATGATCGGCGCGCGGGACATGGCGTTTCCGCGGCTGAACGCGTTCGGCTACTGGATCTATCTCTTCGGGGGGATAATCCTCTTTATCGCGTTCTTCACCGGTAGAGGCCCCGACGCCGGCTGGTTCAACTATCCGCCGCTGAGCGGCGCCGGATACAGCCCGCCCCCGACTGACGTCACGATGATGGGAATCGGGGAGACCGTCGCTGGACGGGGAATCGATTACTACCTGATCGCCGTCACGATGCTCGAGGTTGCGGCGCTAGTCGCGGCGGTAGAGCTGATTGTCACGATGTTCAAGTTCCGGGCGCCGGGGATGTCACTGAACCGAATGCCGCTCTTCTGCTGGGCGTCGCTGGTCACCGCGTTCATGATCCTCATTGCGATGCCGGCGCTGATGACCGTCAGCGTCATGCTGGAGTTCGATCGCAAGTTTGGAACGTCATTTTTTGATACCGCGGCCGGCGGGTCGTCCCTGCTCTGGCAACACCTGTTCTGGTTTTTCGGTCATCCGGACGTCTACATCATGCTGCTGCCCGCCTTCGGGGTGATCTCGACGATCATCGCGGTCGCCGTCGCCAGGCCGCTTACCGGCTACCTGCTCGTGGCGATGTCCACGGTGGCAATCGGCATTCTGAGCTTCGGGCTGTGGGTGCATCACATGTATGCCGCGGGCATCGCGCTGATGGGCCTGAGTTTTTTCGGGGCGGCGAGCATGATGATCACGATCCCGTCCGGAATCGTCATCTTCGCCTGGATCACGACGATCTGGAAGGGCGCATTGAAAGTCAACACCGCGTTTCTCTACGCCGCCGGGACGATCGTCGTCTTCGTGCTTGGCGGAATCACGGGGGTAATGGTCGCCTCGCCCGTCTTCGACTGGCAGGTGCACGATACCTATTTCGTAGTGGCGCACTTCCACTACGTCATCATCGGCGGGGTGATCCTGCCGATCTTCGCGGCGCTGTACCACTGGCTGCCGAAGATCACCGGCAGAATGCTGAACGAGACGGTCGGGCGCTGGGGCTTCTGGCTGACGTTCATCGGCACACACGTCACCTTTTTCCCGATGCACCAGCTCGGGTTCGACGGCATGCCGCGCCGGATATACACCTACCTGCCGGAGCAGGGACTGGGCGATCTGAACCTTGTCGCCACCATCGGCGCGTTCATGATGGGCGTCGGCGCACTGCTTGTTCTGATGGACGCGGTGAGGTCCGCCTTCTCCGGAATACCGGCTGGACCGAACCCCTGGAATGGCGGAACCCTGGAGTGGGCGACGTCGTCTCCCCCGGCCGACTACAACTTCGCGACGATTCCGGTAATCACGTCACGCTATCCCCTCTGGCAGCAGAACGAGACTGATCCGCCCGCGGATCAGGTCCCTGCAGGCTGGCGGAGTTTTTCCGACGCGCGCAATGGAGAACGCGCCAACTACCTGACATCCGTGCTCGAAGCGCGTCCCGATGGACGGGCCTTGCTGCCCGCGCCGACGCTGATGCCGTTCTGGTTGGCGCTTGCCGTGACGGCGATCTTCGCGGCGTTTCTGCCGCTCGTCGGCTTCGACACGGAGTTGATTCTGATTCCTGCC
>SKTL01000078.1 GCA_007122555.1 Thermomicrobiaceae bacterium
TAGGCCATCGCCCGGATAACTTCCTGATCCCGCTCGCTGAGATGGCTTAGTCGGTGGAGCGCTTTTGTCAGCTCGACTTCCTGAATAGATGCCGCGTGGCTGTAGAGCTCCTGAATCATCGGGGCAAGCTGACGGCTGCGGAACCAGTTTGAGAACTCGTCCAGCTCTTCCTGAATGATCGCCTCGACTTTCGGGATCTCCCGCTCGCGTCCCTGCATGCCCCGGGACTGCACGTCATGCAGCGAGTCAATGTCAAAGAGTTGAACGTGGGGCAAGGAATCAACCTGTGGATCAACATTTCGTGGGACCGAGATATCGATGATCAGCGTCGGATTGGAGTCGACGCAGTTCGTCGGGACGAGGTGTTCACGCGTCAGGATATAGTCTTCGGACGCCGTGGCGGTGATCACGATATCAGCGCCGCGCACAGCCTGTTCCAGATTATCCCAGGGAATAGCCCGGCCGCCGATCTCGCGGGCGGTCCGTTCGGCTCGCTCGAGCGTTCGGTTGCAGATGTCGATGCGTCCGACGCCGTTGGCGAAGAGATTCCGGGCAACCAGACATCCCATCTCGCCAAGGCCGACGGTGACGGCGCGCTTGTCTGACAACTCACCGACGATATTCTGCGCGAGCTTGACCGCTGCATGGCTGATTGATCCGGCGCCCCGACTGATACCGGTGCGGGACCGGGCGCGCTTGCCGGTCGCCAGCGCACGCTGGAAAAGACGTTCCAGGATCGGGCCGCTGGTCTCTTGCCGGTGCGCTTCGAGCATCGCATCCCGGACCTGGCCGAGGATCTGCGGTTCGCCCAGAATGACCGAGTCGAGCCCGCTGGCGACACGAAACAGGTGCCGGACCGCGTCGTCCTCTGTCTGACAACGGGACGCGCGGGCCAGTTCGTCAGCTTCGATCTCAGCGTGGCGCGCGATCATCGATGTGAGCTCGTCCATCGTTTCGAGATCGGGCCGGCTGACGACCAGGTAGATTTCCGTGCGGTTGCAGGTCGTGATGCTGATTGCTTCTGAGGCAAAAGCTCCGAGATCGGCCAGGAGCTGATTGCGCTGCTCCTGATCGAAGGCCAGTTTCTCCCTGATCTCCACCGGCGCGTAGTGGTGCGAAACGCTGAACAGCACCAGCGTGCCGGTTCCGTTCATGCCCTGAGGACGGTCGCCATTGGTGTAGATCATGTCTGCCAGCTCATCTCGCTAGGTGAACGTTGGTTGAACGATACGACGGATTCTGTGACCCGGTTTCGGTTTGGATCTGAATTAGACTGACGCCAGCGCCTTGGCGGCGGCTTCACCGGCTGCGGCAATATCAGCCTCAGTATGCGCCAGGGATACAAACGTCGCTTCGAACTGCGACGGCGCAAGATAGATCCCCTGCTCGAGCATCGCACGATGATAGGCGCCGTAGCGACCGGTGTCTGACTTTGCCGCTGACTCGAAGTTCGTCACCGGACCCGTCTGGAAGAATCCCGTCATCATCGAGCCGACCCGGTTAACGTGAACTGGAACCCCTGCCCGCGACGCCGCATCACGCAGACCCCGCTCAAGCATTTCGCCAAGGCTGTCCAGCTTGCGGTACGCCTCCGGCTGCGAGAGGATCTCCAGCGTAGCGATCCCGGCGCCCATGGCCAGAGGATTTCCGGCGAGCGTACCGGCCTGATAGACCGGACCGGTTGGCGCCAGCTGCTCCATGAGATCCGCGCGTCCGCCGAAGGCTCCAACGGGTAATCCTCCGCCGACAACCTTGCCGAGACAGGTGAGATCAGGCGTGACTCCGTAATATTCCTGTGCGCCGCCCGGGGCCAGGCGGAAACCGCTAATGACCTCATCGAATATCAGCAACGAGCCATTCTCGCGGGTCATGTCCCGAAGCCCCTGCAGGAACCCGATCGCCGGCGGGATGACTCCCATGTTGCCGGCGACTGGCTCGAGAATAACCGCGGCCACCTGGTCTCCAACCTCGTGGAAGACCTCTTTCACGTCGGGCAGGCTGTTGAATGGAATCGTAATGGTATCGGCGACGGTTCCTTCAGTCACTCCCGGGCTGCTCGGGATTCCGAGGGTCATCATGCCAGAGCCCGCATTCGCGAGCAGTGAATCCGAATGACCGTGATAGCAGCCGCCGAACTTGACGATCTTCGGACGCCCGGTAGCCGCCCTGGCGAGCCGGATGGCGGTCATCGTCGCTTCGGTTCCTGAATTGACGAATCGGACGCGATCGATTGACGGGACCATCTCAACCACCCGCCGGGCGAGATCGGTCTCCAGTTCAGTCGGGGCGCCAAAGCTCGTTCCCCGCCCAACGAGCGATTGCAGCATGTTGACGACGTCCGGGTGGGCGTGACCGACGACCATCGGTCCCCAGGATCCGACGAAATCGATGTATTGATTGCCATCAATATCGGTGATTCTGGCGCCGCTCGCTTCGTTGATGAATACCGGTGAGCCGCCGACTGACTTGAAGGCTCGCACCGGGCTGTTGACACCGCCCGCGATGTACGTCTGCGCCGCCTCAAATGCTGCTTCAGATCGCTCGTGTTGCATTAATCGATTCCCTTTCGGTTGCCCTTTGCGTCGTCGATTATCCGATGCGTTCCAGTGTTTCTTCCACGCTGCCGGCGCGGTCCTGAAGCCAGGCTGCGACCTCTTTCGCATGATAGGAGATGATGAGGTTCGCCCCGGCTCGCTTGATCGAGAGCATCGTCTCCATAATCACTCGCTGCTCGTCGATCCAGCCGTTCTGTCCGGCCGCTTTGATCATGGCGTATTCGCCGCTTACGTTGTAGGCCGCAACTGGAACGTCAAATCGCTCCCGGGCTCCGGCCACAACATCGAGATAGGTCATGGCGGGCTTGATGATCACACCGTCCGCGCCTTCGTCGATGTCGGCTTCGATTTCCAGAAACGCTTCTCGACGGTTGGCGGGATCCATTTGATGAGATCGTCGATCTCCGAATTCCGGGACGGACTCCGCCGCATCGCGAAACGGCCCATAGAAGGCCGACGCGTACTTGGCCGCGTAGCTCAGGATTGGCGTGTTCGGGTATCCCGCTTGATCAAGTCCCTGACGGATTGCGGCGACGCGACCGTCCATCATGTCGGATGGCGCGACGACATCCGCACCAGCCGCAGCGTGGGAGACTGCCGACTTGACGAGTAGTTCCAGCGTCTCA
>SKTL01000345.1 GCA_007122555.1 Thermomicrobiaceae bacterium
ATGGAAGTGCTGTACCTGTCCGGGTACACCGACGACGAAAAGATGAACATCGCCAAGAAGTATCTGGTCCCGAAGCAGTTCAAGCGCCATGCGCTGAATCCGGAAAATTACGACGTGACCGACGAGGCGATTCTGGAGATCATCCGGCACTACACGCGTGAGGCGGGCGTGCGGAATCTCGAGCGAGAGGTAGCTGGAGTCGCCCGCAAGGTTGCAACACGGGTTGCCGAGGAGAAAGACGTCTCGTCGACGATCACCCCGGAAGAGATACGTGAGTTCCTCGGAAAGCGCCGGTATCACTACGAGGAGTTGTCCGAGCGAACGGCTACCGCTGGAGTTGCGATCGGCATGGGCGTGACCTCGGTTGGCGGCGACATCATGTTCATTGAGGTTTCCAGAATGCCGGGTAAGGGCCGCATGACGGTCACGGGCCAGCTTGGTGACGTGATGAAGGAGTCCGCCCAGGCGGCGCTGAGTTTCGTGCGTTCTCGCGCCGAGGATCTCGGCATCGACGAGGACTTCTTCAAGGAGACGGATATCCACGTACACGTGCCGGCTGGAGCCACTCCCAAGGATGGACCGTCTGCGGGCATCACGATGACGACCGCGCTGGTCTCGCTCCTGACTGGGATTCCGGTGCGCGATGATGTCTCGATGACCGGTGAGGTGACGTTGCGCGGGCAGGTGTTGCCGGTCGGAGGGATCAAGGAGAAGGTTCTGGCCGCCGCGCGGGTAGGCATCAAGAACGTGGTGGTCCCGCATCGGAACGAGCCGGATCTTGAGGATGTGCCGGACGAGCTTCGTGAGGAAATGACGTTTATTCTGGCCGACACGGTTGACGACGTGCTCGAAGCGGCGATGCCCGATTCGTTCCAGGACCGTCTTCGCCAACGAAAGAACGCGACGGCGGAACGAGAACCGGTCGGCGAGCCGGTAACCGCCACCAGCAGATCCAGATAACAGATCCCGGAAAAGCTGAATCAGGCGCGCGCGACGGGTGGCTTAATTTTCAGTCACCCGTTCGTCTTGACTAGCGAGACGAAGGAGATTCGATGAGCTGATCAAGTCGGGATTGATTCGGGTTCGGACCGATACTGGTTGCAAGGAAGACCCTGGTCGATGCGGGGGCGTTCAGTCGATCTCGTATCCTGGCGGCTGCTGACCAGGAATCGCACGCCGCGAACGCCGAGGGACCTGCTCCGGACGCGAGTACCGTTTCGGCGCCTGCCTGATGCAAAGCAACCACCGTTTCCCGAAACTGTTCGTACTCGAGAAGCGGCCGTTGGAACGCGTTGATCATCAATCTGTTGTTAAACAATCCACCGCGCTGCAGTGTCTCTGCGTTCTGACGTGTCGTGACGCCATCCGTGTGATCCTGCGGGGTCAGGGCGGCGTACAGGGAGGCTGTCTTTCCGGGGATCGTAAGGTCTGGAACCGCGATGACGTACCAGCGACGACCACCTGATGCGATCGGCTCCAGATCGGTTCCAGTCCCGGTCGCGAGCGTGGCTCCGCCCCTCAGGAAAAAGGGCACATCCGATCCCAGTGACGAGGCGATCATGTGCAGATCTGGTTGCGAAAGCCCGAGAAGCATTCCGATAGCTCCCAGAACCGTTCCGGCATCGCTGCTGCCGCCGCCAAGACCGGCGGAGATTGGAATCGACTTGAACGCTGTGACACTCAGGCACAATCGGCGTCCTGTATGCATCTGCATCTGATCAAGCGCCCGGAAGATCAGGTCATCGTCGTCTGGTATTCGATCATCTGAACGAACGATCAGCTCGTCCGCCGACCTGATGTCAATCACGTCGAAGATCGATACCGATTCAAGCAACGTAACAACCTCATGGTAGCCGTCGTCGCGTTTGCCGCAGACTTCGAGACCAAGGTTGATCTTGGCTGGCGCGAAAAGTCGCACGGGTCCTGGAACAGTCCATTCATCCATCGACGGAATCTTTCAAATGGTGAAAGAGGCGGATCCAGTCGGGCACATCCAGTGTCTCGGCTCGCCGTGATGGCTCAATGCCTGCGGCCTGCAGCCGTTCCGCGATCAGCGATTTCTGCAGTCCCAGTCCGGCGGAGATCGCGTTGTCAATCCGTTTCCGGCGCTGCGAGAATCCGGCGCGCACGATCGCGAAGAACCCGCGATGGTGTTTCTGATCCAGCGGTAGTTCCGGGTGAATGTCGAGCCTGATAACCGTAGACTCAACCCTCGGCTTTGGAATAAACGCTCCGGAGCCGATCCGGAACTGGATTCTGGCGCTGGCGTAAAACTGAACCGCCACAGCGAGGATTGACATTTCCGGCGGTCGGGCGACCATACGCTGGGCGACTTCGCGCTGGACCATAACGATCATGCGTTCCGGGGGCGTTTCAGCCTCCAGCAGTCGCTGGATTGCTGCCGTGGCTATCGAGTACGGAAGGTTGGCGACGACGGTGTACGGACGTTCGGGCGCGATCGCCTCGAGATCAACCTCAAGGATGTCGCCCTCGATAATGCGGGCTGAATCCCCGAAGTATCCCTGCAGGCGCGTTGCGAGTCGTCGATCGAGCTCGACGGCGGTAACAGACCGCGCGGACGCAACCAGCTCCCGGGTCAGAATGCCGAGCCCGGGTCCTATCTCGAACACGTCCGTTTCACGGTCTACGCCTGCGACATCGACGATACGTCGAACGATCTTGCGATCATGCAAGAAATTCTGGCCAAGCGCTTTTGATGGGGTGACTTCGAGCTCCCGCAGCAGTTCACGCCAGGATGGATCGCGGTTTGATTCTGGAGCCCCTTCGGAATCGGTCATTCCGCGACTCGAATCAGGTTACGCACGGATCTTCAATCCGCTCCCTGCTCCGACCCGGCCGATCTCCCAGATTGGCTCGCCCATCGCCTGGAAGGCGGTCTTGAGCGCTTCGGCGCGCATGTCCGAGGCGGTGACGAGCAACCCGCCGGAAGTCTCCGGATCGAAGAGCAGATCGGCAGTGACGTCAGGCAGGTCTGGATCGAGCTGGAGGCCGCCGGAGTCGGGATGTGAGTAGTATTCACGATTTCGGTTCGCACCGCCCGGTAGTCGGCCTTCCGAGGCGTAGCGCTCGGCGCCGTCAAGTACCGGAATATTGCGACCGTTCAGCACCAGCTGCACGCCGCTCTTCAACGCCATTTCCATGGCGTGTCCCACAACCCC
>SKTL01000349.1 GCA_007122555.1 Thermomicrobiaceae bacterium
ATATTCGTTGCCGGATCACGCCATTTGCTCTTCGGAATCCCGAACCGCTCCAGGTGCATCGGCATGAGTTGCATCAGGCCCTGTGCGCCAACCGGAGAGACTGCGTCCGGATTACCGCTTGACTCGACCGTGATGATCGCCGCGATCAGCGCGGCGGGTATGCCGTAGCGAGCCGAAGCCTGTTCGATAAGCAGCGACCATCTCAGAACGCCGTCAGTCCCACCTGTGCCTCCGGAACCAGCGACGACGGAGGTGGATTCGTCTCCCTGAAGCCATTCCAGCGGGTCGATGTATGAGGCTTCTGCGGCGTCGAACACACCGAAATGCAAGTGCGGGCCGCTTGAATAGCCAACGTTGCCCACTTCGGCGATCGGCTGCCCGGCAATCACATACTCCCCAGCCTTAATGAAGCTAACGCGCCAGTGATAGTACTCGGTGACATAACCACTGTTCGACCCGTCATGGATGATGCGGATAATCGAGTTCCCGCTCTGGCTGGATCGTTCGATATCGGCGAAGTTCACCGTTCCGGTCGCCGCAGCGTAGATCGTGGTTCCCTCGTCCGCGGCCAGATCGACTCCGGTGTGAAAACTCGGGCGCTCCGGCGGGCAGAAATCAACCTGAGCGTAGCCGGGGTCGAGCGGCACACATCCAAACTCCTGGGATATCCGGAAGGTTCCGAATGCGAGCGGAAACACTCGGGAACCGTCAGCCGATTGAAACGCTATATCAGCAGGCAATCCCCCGCCAACACCGTCACGCGCCGCGTATTCTTCCGGATCAGGCAGCAAGCCACCGAAACGGTTTAGCGAAAAAAGACTGGCGTGAAGCGTATCGTCGTTCGGGAAGCGAATGCCGTCCAGTCGGGCATCGCCACGATCATCGCCATTGCCGGAACTCACGGAGTCGGAGAGATTTGTGAAATCACGGATTTCGCCAGCGACATCGAAGCCGGGTAAGTAAAGGGGCGCGACGAATGCACAGAGAAGCACGAAGACGGCCAGGGCCCAGCGACGAGTGCGCGGCATTTTGTTTTCTTTCGGTTGCAATGCTCACAAGACGGCGAAAAGGAATACGGAGCCCGAACAGGAAACGCCGGGGCAATCTCCTCATTACTTCAACGAACAACGGGGAGGCTGGTTACTGAGCTCGGCGTACGAGTTTCCAAGTGATCACACGGCAGGATCCGAACCTGGAGAAGCCTGCCTGCTCGAACGAGCAAGTTCGCTACCGGGATCGCCTGACATGAGATAGAACCGGCCGCAGCATCTTCAGCGGGAGCCGAACGTGAGCGGGACTGATGGCGATGCTGCCAGCAATCCAGAGCGGGCGTTGTCGCCGGCCTCGCACGACCTGCAGGACGGTGGTCCAGTCGAGCGGCCGTGCAAGGCGCTCGGTTTCGTCGCCGGCCTGATCATCTTCGTAGGGGAATGATCCCCAGACTCGGGCCTCGGACCGACGAGGTTGCTCGAGAAACGCGCCCAACAGCGCCAGCGTCGCCTCGCGGAGATCTGCGCAGATATCGACATATGGTAATCCCACGGTCAACTGCGTGACGAAGTCCGCGACCGTATCTCGCATAGTCTCGAGACCCCAGGCCTGCACCGCATCGTTGCGTAATGATCCAACTCGGCCGGTAACGGCATCGCCAGAACGTTCATGCCCCAGGGTCTTGCCTTCATTTCCAGAGCAGAACATCTCCATGAGCGTAAACACCGCTGACGGCAGATTCGAACCTGCCGGGTAGTCGTTCCGCTCCCAGTCAAACAGGTACGTCTGCCGTTGCGAAAGCGCCGGACCGGACGTTGCGGCATTGAACCCGAAAAAAAACGGAGTCGGAAGCGTGCCTCCGGAGCTTTCCAGAATTGACGCGAGTGATTCCGTGGATCGCCCTCGCCATCCCAGATCGACGATCCCCATAGCTAATGAATCGTAGAGACCTTCCTGCTGAAAATAGGCATTAGCCAGAGACCGCGACGCTTCAGCATTCCGGAGAATCTGTTCCTCGATTGCCGGCGACTGCAGCGCTGCGCGCAGGCGCAATTGATCACCAGGCGATAGCTGGAGATCCCATTTCGTCGAATCAAGTCCCGCCGCAGCGAGTTCTCGCTCGACGTCCTCCGGGAAGAGATCGATGCGCTGGAGCGCTACTCGCACCGAAAGAAATCGGCCGGGTTCCAGAATCCACGCCAGATCAGACTCGCCGATCGGTCCCTTGATACCGGGGAGGTGCCATGCTTGCCTGCTTCCATACAGGTAGCTCAACTCGATATCGAGGTTGAGATCCTCTACAAGCCGGCGTGCAATCTCCAGGAGAATTTCGCCGTCTCGGGCAACGAAATAGAGCCGCTTGAGATCAAGCTCGATCGCTCTGTGAAGAAGCCAGAGGACATACGCTGTGAGAACCGGCGCCGCGACACCGGCGGCAACCACCGCGATCTCACGTTGCCTCGGAGACTGTTCTGCATATCGAAGCCGGGCGAGCCGCGAAGCGCCAGCCAATGTCGAAGCAAGTCCCTGCGTTTCGTTGGAGAATCGTTCAAGGATATGTTCGTAACGATTGAGTAATCCGTGAGGGAAGTGCTGAACGCGGATCCCAACCCGCTTTGCGCCGCGGACATCGCTGACCCGATTGTCGCCCCAGTGCTCCACCTGGTCCGGCTGCGCAGCTTCACGATCCATCAGGTAGTGAAACAGTTCTCCTGTCGGCTTTCCTCCGCCGACCTCGCACGACACGTAGCAGGCGTCGCCATCCTGCCAGACGCCGTGCCTCGAGAGCTTTTCCTCAAGAAACCAGGAAGGCAAGTACATATCAGAGAAGAACACCACTCGCCGGCCCGCATCGCGGACGGCCTGGATTCGCTCACTGGCCCCGGGAACGAGACGCATGAACCTGCGCTCAAACTCATACTCCATTTCGATGATCCGCCGGGTATGCGCGGAATCCAGCCCCAGCCGGGAACCAAGCAGCTCGTAAATCTGCTCCAGTGTGACCTCGCCGGAGGCGACCCGTTGACGAGCATCCCATTCCGCCTGAACGCGAAGCGCCCGAAACTCGTCCGCCGAACACGAAAGCAAGGAATCTGCTTGCACCTGCCGTCCCATCAGCAGGAACACTGAATGAGGCGAGCCGACGATGCGCGTCAGTGTCGTGTCAAATATGTCAAATGA
>SKTL01000185.1 GCA_007122555.1 Thermomicrobiaceae bacterium
AGAGAGAGTTCGGTAACCCTGAGTTCGGCGCGGTCGAGCAGGCGATTGCACCGCTCGATGATCGTCATACCGAACTCGTATTCGAGTACGGCATCCTCGAGACTCAGATCACCGCTCTCCAGCCGGGCAACTGATGCTTCCAACTCCTGGACGAGGGTTTCATACGACGCGTCGTCTGGAATGTCCTGGTTGACGTTTGATGTGTTCTCATCGTTCATGTGGATGTCTCTCCGTCGTTCCTGGCCGTTACCTCACTGACGTTTACTCGTGCTCGCCCGTCGTGGAAATCCAGCCTGAGCGAATCGCCCTGGCTGATCTGTCCGGCGCTAACGACCCGCGCGCCAGTCGCAGAGTCGGATACCAGCGCATATCCCCGAGCCAGCAATTGCCGCGGATCGAGCAGGTTAAGTTGCTGTTGCAACGACGCGATACGAACGCGCTCGCGTTGGTGCTGGTCAGACAGGCATCGCTGCAGGGAATCGGTCAGGCGATCGAGTTTCATGCGTTCCTGTTGCAGCGACCACTTCGGGTCAAATCGGGCGAGTCGCTGGTGAAGCGCCTGGAGATCAGCATGTTCCGACGTGAATCGCTGACTGATAAGCGATCCCAGCCATTCCACTCGCGAGCGGAGATGCTGGACGTACTCACGTATGTGCGGAGCGACCAGCTCGGCGGCTGCTGACGGCGTCGGAGCCCGCTTGTCGGAGACGTAGTCGCACAGCGTAACATCCGTTTCATGCCCGATTGCGGAAACGACCGGGATCGGGGAGCGATAGATCGCCCGAACCACACGCTCATCATTGAATGCCCAGAGATCTTCGATCGACCCGCCGCCACGGGCGATGATGATCACATCAGCCCTCCCATCAGCGATGATGCTGTCCAGCGCCGCAATGACGGAAGCGGGAGCTGAATCGCCCTGGACAGTCGCCGGGGCGAGCAACAGCTCGCCCAGCGGATATCGCCGGCGCAAGACGTCCTGAATGTCGTGCCAGACCGATCCCGAGGGCGACGTCACCACTCCTATGTACTTGGGATAGTCGGGGATCGGGCGTTTTCTCGACTCTTCGAAGAGCCCTTCCTGCTCCAGACGCTTGCGAAGCTCTTCGAGCTGAAGCTGGAGCAGACCGGCGCCGGCATCGACGATCTGGTCAACATAAAGCTGATATGTCCCGAAGTTGGGATACGATCCGATCCGGCCGTTGACGATGACCGCGTCGCCGTCACTGGGCCGGTGATCGATCAGCGGCAGAGTGTTCTTGAAGAGCGCGCATCTGAGCTGCGACTTCGCTGATTTCAGGGTGAAGTACCAGTGACCGTTGGCTGAACGGCGCGCGTTTGAGACTTCGCCGCGCACCCAGATGTTCGCAAGCAGGGGATCGCTGCTGAAGAGATCCTGAATATAGTCTGAGATCTCATCAACGTCGACGATTCGCATTCCGGTGCTGGCCGGATCGAACATCAGGCAGGTCTCAGACGAAAGAGCGGATGACCGAATTCCACGGCCTCGCCGTCTTCGACAAGCACGGCGTCGATGACGCCCGGGCGATCCGCGACAATTTCGTTCATGATCTTCATGGCTTCGATGATCGCTACGGTCTGGCCAACCTCTACGTAATCGCCGGCTTGGACAAATGGCGGCTCGCCGGGTGACGGGGCCTCGTAGAAGCTTCCAACCATCGGAGATGTGATCTGATGCCACGGTTGTTCAACGGGTTCTGGCGCCAGCGCTGGACCGGGAGCGCTCTCGGGTTGATTGACGACCGGCTGGGCGGCCGGAGCAACGTGCGCGGTGCGGGCGCAGAGCAGGATACGAAGGTCTCCGCGCGAGACTTCCAGACGCTCCAGATTCCCTTCGTGCATGACTTCCACGAGGTCCCTGACTGCTGCGGTCAGCCCTGAATAGTCCTGATGGGAATCAGACTCCGTCGCACCATCGACCTGCACTCCGGTTTCTTCAGCCATGTATCCAACCCTGTCCGTCTATTGCGCGCCACAATACGCCCGGCAATCCCGATCAGGTTACTCGCTCCAGGTATTCGCCAGTTCGTGTGTCCACCTTGACGATGTCTTCTTCGTTGATGAAGAGCGGAACCGTCACGGTAAGTCCGGTCTCCAGCGTCGCCGGCTTGCTGCCTCCCTGTGCGGTGTCGCCCTTGTGACCCGGATCGGTCTGAGTCACTTTGAGATTGACGGTCACCGGCAGCTCGACGTCCAGCGGAGACCCCTGATAGGTGAGTAGATCAATCGTGTCATTTTCTTTCAAGTAGTCCGTGGCGTCCTCGAGCACGTCCTTCGCGAGGGAGAACTGGTCGAACGAATCGATATCCATGAAATGGTAATCTTCGCCGTCCTGATACAGGAACTGGACATGATGCCGTTCAAGGCGCGCGGTCTGAAACTTGGTGCCCGCGTTGAAGGTGTCCTGCGTCGTCGATCCCGTGCGCAGATTTCGCATTGTCATGCGCACGAAGGCGCTGCCGCGACCTTGCTTGACATGCTGGAAGTCCGTAACTTTCACCAGTTCGCCGTTCATATTGAGGGTAATTCCCCTGCGCAAACCGCCTGTATCGATCATTATTCCTCCGTAAAACGTCGCGACACGCGTTCGCTTGTGAGTGATGACATCCTCAGACAGAGCGCTTCGGCGCCGCCGTGAAGATGTCGATGCCATCTTCCGTAATTGTGGCAACGTCTTCGATTCGGACGCCACCCCACCCTGGTATGTAGATTCCCGGCTCGATCGTCACGACATTGCCGGGTTCAAGTTCCTGCTCATAACGCGGCGACAGGGATGGGCCCTCGTGCACGCGAACGCCCAGCCCGTGACCGAGCGAGTGGATGAATCGATCACCGTATCCGGCCTGGTCAATAACGTCGCGGGCGATCGCGTCCGCTTCCTTGCCGGTCATCCCGGGCCTGATTCCGGCTTCAGCAGCCTCAATTGCATCATAAACAATCTGGTAGATCTCGCGCAGCTTCGGCTCCGGCTCACCGACCCAGACGGTCCGGGTGAGATCGCCGCAGTAGCCGTCGATGTAGGCGCCCATGTCGATGACGATCGGCTCGCCCTCCTGAATGATCCGATCGCCGGTCGGATGATGCGGAAGGGCGGCATTCGGACCGGACGCCACAATCGTGGGGAAGGCCGGTCCTTCGGCCCC